>JAHZHF010000247.1:4093-4549 GCA_019420405.1 Clostridiales bacterium | reverse complement strand
TTATAAAAGAGATTGGTTCAGGAATTTCCGAAAAAGGATGTAATATTATTGATGTAGAAGGAGCATATATTTCGCCAGGATGGATAGACGCTCATACGCATGTAGACTGGGAGACCGGACATACAAGTCTTGATCCGACCATAACGTACCCGTGTGATGGAATAACACTGGCAGTTGATGCCGGAACCGATGGCCCTGAAAACTATGAAGGTATACATGAGAAAATCCTCACTTCTCCAATAAGAATAAAAACATATTTAAATATAGCAAAATATGGAATTTCAAGTTCTGGAGGCGAATTAACATCACCTGAACTTCTGGACGAAAACCGATTCTGTAAAGTATATGAAAAGTATAGAGAAGAAATTATTGGTGTAAAAATCCGAATTGATCCTCGTGTCAACAATGATATCCTTGGATCTTTGGAACGATCTAAAAAACTTGCGGACCGTCTTG
>JAHZHF010000247.1:0-4083 GCA_019420405.1 Clostridiales bacterium | reverse complement strand
TAATCATACATCCCAGCAGATGTAAAGAACCACTTGAAAAGATCCTTTCTTTTCTGACAAACGGGGATGTATTTGCCCACAGCTATTCTTTTCTTGAACCATGCATACTTGATGCAAGTGGGAAAATCAAAAAATGTGTCCTCGAAGCCAGGAATCGCGGCGTATGGTTCGACCTTTCACACGGCAGTTCAAATTTCAGTTTCGACATAGCTAGCAGAGCTATGGAACAGGACTTTGTTGTCGATGTAATTTCAACAGATCTTCATACTATGAATCTTTCAAGTCCAGTCAGATGCATCTCAGATGTTATGAGCAAAATGATGTATCTTGGTATGAGCCTGACAGATATAATCAGAAGAGTTACAAAGACACCTTCCGCCATGTTGAATGTAGAAAAAGATTGTTCTATACATATAGGAATGAACGCAGATATGACAATATTTAAAGTAGAAAAAGGCCTTTATACATTAGAAGACAGTTGTAACAATAAAATACAGACAGACAAGCGAATCAATGTAATCGGCACAATCTTAGGAGAAGATTTTTACCCGCCACGCAAATGCATCTTTTATAAGGGTCCAGAAGATACAGCGGACAGTCGGGATTATAAAGCTCTTAGATTCTAAAAGCATAAACTTTTTCCTAATTTACTGATAAAGAAGGACAGGCAGGTGGACTTTCACCCGCCTGTCCTTTGCAACTGATAATTGCTTTTTTTCATCTTAAAGTATATAATAAAGTGCATGTTTTATATTACTTTACTTAAGCAAAAATCATCCATAAATCTATCGAAGGAGTACAGCAATTGAAACGAAAGATCCTGATTGAAAAACGGGATAACCGGATACGAACCTATTTCTCCGAGGACGGGGATATCGTGGAAATTCACAGCGCTCCCGCAGGCGAGAGCGGAAAGAATGCGTACCGTCTGGGGGATATCTATATCGGAAAGGTGAAGAATATTGTCCCCAATATCGGAGCCGCCTTTATCGAAATCGGCGGCGGTGTCAACTGCTATTATGACATAAAGGACGCGTCCGACGCCTTCTTTACCCGCAAGTGCGGGAATAAGCCGATCTGTATCGGAGACGAGCTTGTCGTCCAGATCAGCAGGGAAGCGGTAAAGACTAAAGCTCCCACAGTGACCGGGAATATAAGCTTTACCGGGAGATATGCAGTACTGACTCACGGCAATACACGGATCGGCGTCTCCTCCAAAATCCCAAAGTCCATGCGGGATGAGTACAAGGAACGCCTAAGCGGCCTGAAAAATGACCGGTATGGAATTATTGTACGGACGAATGCGAAGGATGTGCCATTTCAGGAAGTGACAGATGAGATCGAATCTCTTACAAGGGAATATGAAGATCTTATGAGAGCCGCTCCTTCCCGGGTCTGCTTTTCCTGCCTGAAATCGGCTCCTCCATCCTATATACTGGATCTGAAAAACGTATACATGGAGGGAATGCAGGAAATCATTGTCGGAGATAAAGAGCTGTATACTCGTATACAATCCTTTTTCCGAACAGAATTTCCGGAGAAAATGGATCTTTTAAAGCTTTATGACACTCCGGATTTTCCGCTTGACAAAATGTACAGTACTCAGACAGCTCTGGAAAAGGCACTCAAGGAAAGAGCCTGGTTGAAGACCGGCGGCTATCTGATCATCCAGCCCACAGAAGCTCTGACTGTGATCGATGTAAACTCCGGCAAGACCGCCGCGCGGGCGGGGAGCAGAACCGGAAGCGAAGAGGGCGCCATGAAAGTGAATCTGGAGGCCGCCAGGGAAGCTGCAAGACAGATCCGCCTCAGAAACCTCTCGGGTATCATTATCATTGACTTCATTAATATGGAATCGTCAGAAAACACAAACATGCTGCTTCGCGAATTCCGCGGGTATCTCTCAAAAGATCCCATCCAGACCTCTCTGGTGGATATGACGCCCCTGGGGCTCGTCGAAGTGACGCGAAGGAAAGTGAGAAAGCCCCTCTATGAGCAGGAAGCCGAATCTTAATTTTTTCATTTACAAGCCCGCTGTATGGCGTTATAATATTGAACCGAGAATGCGCCCGGCAAAGGTGCGCGATCTGTACAGTTTAATTAGAAGAAAGACGAGGATGAATGAGAATGAAAAAAGTAGTAAAGTTCGGCGGCAGTTCCCTTGCGAGCGCTGAGCAGTTTAAAAAAGTGGGAACCATCATCCACGCGGATGAGAACCGCCGTTACGTGGTTCCGTCTGCACCGGGGAAACGCTTCCCCAGCGATACAAAAGTAACGGATATGCTCTATGCCTGCTACGGAGCTGCTGAGAAAGGAGAAAACTTTTTCGACCTTCTGGCACAGATCCAGGCAAGATACCAGGAGATCATCGACGGCCTGAATCTTGACTTCTCTCTTGAAAAGGACTTTGAGATTATCGAGAAGAATTTTCAGGATAAAGCCGGAGCAGATTATGCAGCATCCCGTGGCGAATATCTGAACGGGAAGATTATGGCTGCATATCTTGGTTTTGAATTTGTGGATGCGGCAGAGGTTGTCCGCTTCAATGACGACGGATCTTTTAATGATGAAGTGACAAACGATCTTCTTTCTGAGCGCCTGAAAGATATGTACACAGCAGTAGTTCCGGGATTCTACGGAGCAAAGGCTGACGGAACTGTGGTCACCTTCTCCCGCGGCGGCTCGGATATCAGCGGATCTCTCGTTGCCCTTGCGGTGCATGCAGACCTGTATGAGAACTGGACGGACGTATCAGGATTTCTGATCGCTGACCCGCGTATTGTAAAGAATCCGAAGTCCATCGAGACAATCACATACAAAGAGCTCCGTGAGCTCTCCTATATGGGCGCAAGTGTCCTCCATGAAGACGCGATTTTTCCGGTGAGAAAGGCCGGAATTCCGATCAATATCAGGAACACGAACGCACCGGAAGACAAAGGCACGCTGATCGTTGAGAGTACATGCAGGCAGCCGAAGTACACGATCACAGGTATCGCAGGAACAGATGGTTTCGTCTCAATCACTGTAGAAAAGGCAATGATGAACTCCGAAGTCGGATTCTGCCGGAAAGTCCTGCAGGTATTCGAGGATAATGGCGTTTCCATCGAGCATATGCCGTCCGGAATCGATACAATGACTATTTTTGTACACAAGAATGCATTTGAGGAGAACGAGCAGAAAATCCTCTCTGACATCCAAAAACTGGTTAATCCGGACCACATTGAACTGGAGTCGGATCTGGCCTTAGTCGCAGTTGTCGGACGTGGAATGCGTTCAACCCGCGGAACAGCAGGACGGATCTTCTCTGCGCTTGCCCACGCGCATATTAATGTAAAAATGATCGATCAGGGTTCAAGTGAGCTGAATATTATTATCGGAGTGAAGCATGAAGATTTCAAAAACGCGATTCGTGCACTGTATGAGATTTTTGTGCTGACACAGATCTGAGGAAAGGCGGATACCGGACAAGATGAATATTCTGTTCTTTTTAAAACCAAAGAGTGAAGTTGCATATGTACACGATTACGGCACGCTCCGGCAGGTTCTTGAAACAATGGAATATCACAAATATGCATCCATACCCATGTTAAACAGAGCGGGAGAGTACGTCGGAACGATCACAGAAGGCGATCTTTTATGGGGGATCAAACGGTACTCGGATCTCAATATCAAAAAGGCAGAGAATATCTTCATTGACGAATTCCCGAGAAGAGCGAATTACGAGGCCGTTTCAGCCGACTCGGATATGGAAGACCTGCTGCAAAAAGCGATGAATCAGAATTTTGTCCCTGTTGTGGATGACCAGAATAAATTTATCGGTATTATCACGAGAAAGAGCATCATCGAATACTGCTATGAAAAGCTGAAAAAGCTGCCGGAAGAACTGAAAAAAAATCCGGAAGACTATTGACTTTCTGAAAATTGATATGCTATACTACAACAGTATGCCGCACAATGAGGTTCCAAGTTCTGCCACGGCAGACACCATAATTGGCGAGTAATGATAATAGGAGGTGCCATATGTACGCGATTATAGCAACAGGTGGTAAACAGTACAAAGTAGCTGAAGGCGATATCATTAAA
>JAHZHF010000246.1 GCA_019420405.1 Clostridiales bacterium | reverse complement strand
TCGGCCTGTTAGATTTTCCGGATTCTGGAACGGAACATCGAACGTCTGTCCCCTTGTCACAGAATATGTATTGTCAAAACTCCGCTCCGCTTCCGGACTCATTTTGACGAAAAACGTTATTGAACTTTATAGCTGAGCCGCTACTCTTGTCAAGACAGGGTATTGTAATTATCGCAAAAAAGTATTAGAATAAAGATCATATTCGGGATGTATTATTATGCCGTACAACACGGCAGTAACAACGAAAGGAGAACTTAACATTGAAAAAGCTGATCAAATGGTTTGGTGTTTTCGCCGTCATCGGAACAGCGGTCGGAATTGCCGTTGCGTATTTCTGCAAAAATGATTCTGACAGCCCGGATGAGAGCGAAAGAGATTTTACAGAAGATGATGATTTCGATCTCGATGCAGATCTGCAGCCCGCCGGACGCGAGTATGTCTCGCTTAAAAAGGAGGACAAAGAGACAAAAGAGGCTGATGACCAGCCGGACATGACAGAAGACGATGCGTCATCTGAGAAGTCTGAGGACAAATCTGATACGGAAGATAAATAAGCATCTTTTTTATATTTGCAGGTGCTGCCGTACCGGTTCGGACGGCAGCACCATTTTTATTCTTTTCCTTTTCGGTTCCAGTTTTTTTCAGTTTTGCTCTCACATAATCATCTCCACGCTTCGGCAAGCAGCTTTGCCGCCTCGCGTATCCGCTCTTCATTCATGTTTGCGTATCCAAGCAAAATTACAGTTTCTTCCCCACCATCTTTTCCATCCACGTAATATTCGGACAGTCCATACACCTTTACCCCTTTTTCCGCAGCTTTTGAGATAAGTTCCTCCTCGCTCCGCCCGTCCCGGAAATGAAGCAGAAGATGAACGCCTGCGTTTTCTCCCGAGATATGGATATCTGCTTCCAATTCTTTTAACTCGGCAAGCAGCGTATCATGCCTGCTCCGGTAAAGCGCTCTCGTTTTGTTCAGATGCCTCTCGTAGTACCCGTCCTCAATAAACTTTTGAAGAATCAGCTGATCCACCTTTGAAACTGTGGAATTTATAAAGCCGCATCTCTCAAGATACATGGAAAGCACAGGCTCCGGAAGCACAAGATAGCTCATTCGGATGGCTGGGGCGATGGACTTCGAAAAAGTTCCGGTATAGATGACCTTTCCCATTCGGTCATACCCCTGAAGCGCAGGGATCGGCTTTCCCTTATAGCGGAATTCACTGTCATAGTCATCTTCGATAATATACCGCCCCTCTTCTTCCTCCGCCCATTTCAAAAGCTCCATTCTCCGCCGGATCGGCATAACCGTCCCAAGCGGATAGTGATGCGAAGGCATGACAAATGCGATATCTGCCCCGGACTCTCTCAGCACATCTATCTTCATTCCCTTTTCGTCCATATCCACCGTGCACACATCGTAAGAAAAGTTCTTAAAGAGCCGGAAAGCCTGTCTGTAAGTCGGGTTTTCCATGGCCACTTTGTAACCGCCTCCAAGCACAGCCCGCAGAAGCATGAGCAGATAATCATTTCCCGCGCCTACAATGATCTGCCCCGGACTGCAGTTTACTCCCCGCGCCTGATGCAGATAACTGCTGATCGCCTTTCTGAGACCATATTCCCCCTGGGGACATCCCAGACGGAAAAGCTCCGCCCGGTCATCAACAAGACATTCCCGGGACAGCTTTCTCCACGTATTATATGGGAAACTATTCAGGTCCACTCCATTTGGCGTAAAATCGTACCGGTATTCCTGTCCCGGCTCTCTTTCCTGATCAATGCCCGCTCCGGCGCTTCCGTCGAACTGATAAAGCCCGTCAATCTGAGATACAAAATATCCACGGTAAGGCTGAGCTTCTATATATCCCTCCGATAGAAGCTGCTCATACGCAAGTTCCACCGTGCTCCGGCTCACCTCAAGATGACGGCAGAGCGAACGTGTGGAAGGGAGCTTCTCTCCGCTCGGGATCGTGCCCTTCCTGATTTCATCTTTAATATACGCATAGATCTGTTCATACAGGGGAATTTTATCTCCCGTTTTCAGGCTGATCGTCAATTCATTCATGGTATTTCCTCCATTTGCATTTTCTTACTGTCTGACCAGTCCAGTCTGTATTCAAAAAAACTGCTGCACATTCCCAGGCAGCAGTTTTCTCACATTTTTATTTCGGCAGTTTGAATGAACTCTTAAGCGATACAATCCGGTTAAACACAAGGTGATCCGGTGAGGAATCATGCGCGTCAATACAGAAATATCCGTTTCTCACAAACTGGAAGCTGTCGTACGCTCCTGCTCCCTCAAAGCTCGGTTCCACATAAGCGTCTTTAATCACTTTCAGCGAATTCGGATTTAAGTTCAGGGAACCGTCCTCTTTATTGTAGACTCCCTTCTCTTCATCAACCAGATTTTCATACAGTCTCACTTCCGCTTTCTGTGCATATGCTGCAGGCACCCAGTGGATTGTCCCTTTGACTTTTCTTCCGGTAAATCCGCTTCCCGCCTTTGTCTCCGGATCATAGGTACAGTGAACTTCCGTCACCTTTCCGTTCTCATCCTTGACGAAGCTCTCACATTTCACAAAATAAGCATGCATGAGACGAACTTCATTTCCCGGGAAGAGACGGAAATATTTCTTCGGCGGCTCCTCCATAAAGTCTTCTCTTTCAATATAGAGCTCCCTTCCGAACGGAACCTTTCTGTATCCCAGCTCCTCGTTCTCCAGGTTATTCGCCACGTCCAGATACTCCACCTGGTCCTCCGGATAGTTGTCGATCACCAGCTTAATCGGATCTAAAACCGCCATCATACGGGATTTTTTCATTTTCAGGTCTTCACGGATGCAATACTCCAGCATTGCATAATCCACAGAGCTCTGTGCCTTAGACACACCGCACATGTCGATAAACATCTTGATAGATTCCGGTGTAAATCCACGTCTTCTGAGAGCCGCGATGGACACAAGCCTCGGATCATCCCATCCGTCTACGATTCCATCTTCTACCAGTTTCTTGATATAACGCTTTCCCGTCACCACATTGGTCAGATACAGCTTGGCAAACTCAATCTGGCGGGGCGGATTCTCGAACTCACATTCACGCACTACCCAGTCGTAAAGCGGTCTGTGATCCTCAAACTCCAGTGTACAAATCGAATGGGTGATCCCCTCGATCGCATCTTCAATCGGATGAGCGAAATCATACATCGGATAAATACACCACTTGTCTCCGGTATTGTGGTGGCTCATGTGTGCCACGCGATAGATGATCGGATCTCTCATATTAATATTCGGGGACGCCATATCAATCTTGGCGCGAAGCACTTTCTCCCCGTCCTTATATTTTCCTTCCTTCATCTCCTCAAAGAGACGAAGGTTCTCCTCCACAGAACGGTTCCTGTACGGGCTTTCCTTTCCCGGCTCCTTGAGAGTACCGCGATACTCCCTCATCTGCTCCGGAGTCAGGTCACAGACAAAGGCCTTCCCCTTCTTGATAAGCTTCACCGCACACTCATACATCTGGTCAAAATAGTCGGAAGCAAAATACAGGTGCTCTCCCCAGTCCGCTCCCAGCCACTTGATGTCTTCCTTAATCGAATCCACAAACTCCATCTTCTCCTTAGTCGGGTTTGTATCATCAAATCTCATATGGAATGTCCCGCCGTACTCCTGCGCCAGTCCATAATTCAAAAGAATTGACTTGGCATGTCCGATGTGGAGATAACCGTTCGGCTCGGGCGGGAAACGGGTGCAGACATGGTCATATACCCCCTCGGCCAGATCCTTGTCAATCTCCTGCTCGATAAAATTCTTTGAAACAGCTTCGTTTTCCATAGTCTCCTCCTCTAATAACGCAAAACTTCATGGAGTTTATCTTACCATAAAAAACAAATGACCACAAGTGCAGTATTCTTCCTGTTTTCACTTCCGGCTTCGGCATATACAGGTCTTCACCCCTGCTCATACCGGGGATAAGTCCTGCCCACTGACCGCTCTTTCCCCGCAAATTCCACATTCCCCCGCTCGAAATATTTGCCCACCTCCGCAAGCAGTCTGGCAAAATACAGGCACAGCACCGGATCAGCATCAGGCCGGCTGTTTCGCAAATCATAGTCCTGAACCCCGATAAACATCGTATGCGACGCTTTCCAGTCGCGCTCAAGCACCGGGAAAAAATCCGCAATATCCTCGCTGCCCGTGTAAAAGAATATGTCTATATTAGTTTTCATCGTATCAAAATACCTGTAAAAATACGGCAGCTCGCCATACTCCATACTCCTGACAAAGCTCATCAACTGTTCCAGCTCTCTTCTTAAATCGATCAGTTCTTCCCTTCCTATCCTCATAAGTTTTCCTCCCGCCCGGCCGGGTAACACCACCACTGTGTCCGTACAGTATAGCACAGACGGGAGGAGAAAAGGGGAAATGACAGGAATCATTGCTTTTTTATTTCCATAAGAACACAATTTCCCGTAAAACAAAAAAGATACATATATGAAATAGTAAAGTTTATTATTTCATATATATACCTTTTTATAAAAGCTGTCTAGGGGACTTGAACCCCCGACCTCCGCCTTACCAAGGCGACGCGC
>JAHZHF010000245.1 GCA_019420405.1 Clostridiales bacterium | reverse complement strand
CCTTATTCCCTGGAGCGAAGCCCGGAGCCGTCCTCCATCCCCGCAGAATACGTCTCGGGAATCGTCTCTGTTTTCGGACGTTTTGAATTCGGAAGTTATTGAACTTTATAGCTGTTGTACTAAATATACGAAAGGGTTTGTCTTTTATGCTTTTGCAAGATATGTTAAAATAAATACAGGCAGACCCTTTCCTGCAAGATAATGTTTTTTTAATTACAGGAAAGGAAAAATATATGACAAAAACAAAAGATAATTTTATAATGCTTCCCACCGTGGATATATGTTTTAAAGGATTAATGAATAACCCGAAGGTTCGAAAGGGATTTATCGCGGCGCTTTTGGGAATTGCTCCGGATGAGATTTGCAGAACGACACTGCTTCCTACGATATTGAGGCAGGATTATCCAGATGACAAGCTTGGTATCCTGGATGTACGAGTCATGATAGAGGATGGGACGCAGATTGATATGGAGATGCAGGTGACCAGTTTCACATACTGGGATGCAAGAATTCTGTTTTATCTGAGTAAAATTTTTGCGGAACAGCTCAAAGCTGGTGAACCGTATGCTAATTTGAAGAAGTGTATCCATGTCAGCATCCTGGATTTCGTATATTTTGAGAGGGATCAGGAATGTTACCGGAAAATTTGTTTCTGCAATGAAAAGACAGGGGAAAAGTATACTGATCTAATGGAAATTCAGATTCTGGAGCTTAAGAAGATACCGAAAGAGCTGAGGAACAGCGAGGGGATTATCAACTGGATGCGCTTTCTTGGAGGGAAGAACCGAAAGGAGCTGGAGAATATGGCAAAGACCGATGAGTATATTGATGAAGCCTACAGAGAACTTCAGAAACTGAGTTCTGATGAACGCGCAAAGCTGGAATACGAAGCGAGGCAAAAAGCGATAAGAGATTATAATTCACAGATGAGCAGCGCGCTGCAACTTGGAATGGAGAAAGGCGTGAAACGTGGCATTTCAATAGGCGAGGAAAATAAGCTGCGTGAACTGATCAGAAAAAAACTTGCGAAAAGCCAGACGGTTGAAGAGATTGCTGATATTCTGGAGGAGGATGTGGAAACAGTCCGGCGATTGGCGGCTGAGATTCAGAGTGGAGAATGAGTATATGACTAAAACGAGCCGGGAGTTATCTCCCGGCTGCCTGTTTCAGTGCCTGTGCGAGCTGATCCGGACATGAGGTTGACTTGAATCCGCAGCGGATTCCTTCGATGCGGGAAATTGCCTCATCCACGTCCATCCCCTCAATCAGGCGGGAAATTCCCTGGAGGTTTCCGTTACATCCTCCACGAAAAGAAACGTTTCTTACTTTGTTGTCTACAATGTCAAAATGGATCTGCTGTGAGCAGACTCCCTGTGGTTTATAATCCATATCTGTATACCTCCTGACAGTGAAGAATTATATCAGATCCCGGAATAAAATACAAATTGACTTTCTGAAATGGGATAATCAGGTTCCTGTAATTGCTTTCTAAATTGTAATGAGCCTGACAGTTCAGCCCGCGCCATTCGTAAAACCGCACTGCGTGCTTATTGTGGCTGACGCCACTGTTTTACTCATTGACGGGCGCTCAGTTCATCAGGAACGGAGCGGGGTGATTCTTATGCAAGCATAAATCAGCTCCGCCCCTTCCTGATGGCTGAACTGTTATCATCCAATTTTTTTCCGCCAGCATCCGTCCTATTATGCCGGATTACGACATTGAGGAAACGTACGGAAGCTGATTTTACATGAAAAGCAGGGGGATGACCGAAGGGGCAGAGTAAAAGAATTTTTAAGTTAAAGTTAAGATTCAGAAGGAAAATATGCGGCATGAATACGGGAAAAAATCGGCCTTTTTGATGTAAAAATATGTCGAACGGTTTTTGCGGACAAGACCGGAATCCTGTTCTATAATGTGCACAAACACTGATCGTTCTGTCGGGAAGCAGAGCAGAGAGGTGGGAGATCAAACAGAAACAGGAGGGTTTGCTATGTTAGAAGCATTGGCGGCGGACACCCGTGTCATCACATATCTGATGGCGGGGCTCGGCATTCTGGGGATACTGGCCAAGATCATAAACCAGTTTACGCTGACACGGCTGGTACGGGCAGCAGGAAATATGCCGAAGAGCACACACAGATTGATAAAACTCGTTAGGGCAAAGTACGAACATGCGTGTTTGATTCATGATTCCGTGGAAAATATTGACGCATTTGTGGAAAAATACATATACGAATACAGGGGATTCCTCTTCCGAATCCATACGTGGAGACAGATTGAGGTTCTTTCTATCTGGTTTGCCGGAATTATGGCGGTGTTTGGAGCATGGCTCAAATTTTCTTTTTACTCCGGGTTCTCAGAATCCGTTTATCAATATATTGCGGCGGGGGCGGCAGAGGTGATCCTGCTGTCCGTGATTATGAGGTTGTCGGACGAGCCGTATAAGATTAATGCGGTAAAGATGTACATGGTTGACTATCTGGAAAATATCTGTGCGTTCCGGCTGCGGAAACAGAGCCAGAGAGAAAAAGAGTTTATCGACGTTATCTCAGGCGAAGGCAATGAAAAAACAGCACCTTCTGCAGCCATGAATGAAGGAGCGGAAGGATCGCAGAGCAGGGCGGAGAGAGAAAGAAATTCCGATCTGAGCCGCGGCGGACTCGGCAGCAGAAAAAGAGCTTATGCAGCGGACAGCGGGGAACCGTCAGAAGGAAGGCTCCCGATCAATATAGAGGGGGAACCGCGAAATTCAGAAAGAGGAGAAGCTGCAAGACAGGCAGTGAGGTATGCCGCGGCTGAGAGAAATGCAGGCGGTGTGGATGCAAGAGGCGGTGCAGATGTAAGAGGCAGTGCGGAGGGAAGGGAAGGCGTGAATGCAGGAGACAGTGTGAAAAGTACCGGCAGAGCAGCATACAGGGCGGCTGATGGGAAAGCCGGGCGCGAAGACGTCGGTCACTTTTCCGATGACGAAAGGCCGGCGCTCAGGGAGGAGGCGATCAGGCAGATCCTGGAAGAATTCCTTGCATAAAACTGTAGTACACACCTGAGAGACAGTAACTGAATGTGCTTTTAACTTGAATAAGAGATGCAGATTTGGTAAAATATGCATAGAGTTGCCGGGCGCAGTATGACAGGCGCCGGACTTCAAATGATGACATTGATATCTGTGAATATCAGAGAGGAAGGGTAACGATGAGCAAAGTAACATTTGACTATTCTAAAGTAAGTGGATTTGTCCAGGAGCATGAGCTGGAGTATATGAGCGGTCTTGCTGCACAGGCGAAGGAAAAGCTGCTCGCAAAAGACGGTGCGGGAAATGATTTCCTCGGCTGGATCGATCTCCCGGTAGACTATGATAAAGAGGAGTTTGCCCGGATCAAAGAGGCGGCTGCAAAGATCCGTCAGGATTCAGAAGTACTTCTCGTGATCGGCATCGGCGGATCATATCTCGGCGCGAGAGCGGCAATCGAGTTCCTGGGACACTCTTTTGCGAATATCGTATCAAAAGAGATCAGAAAGTCTCCGGAAATCTATTTTGTAGGAAACAGCATCAGCAGTACCTATATCAAAGATCTGATTGATGTGATTGGGGACCGGGATTTCTCCATTAATATGATCTCCAAGTCCGGAACGACAACTGAGCCGGCGATTGCCTTCCGAGTATTCAAAGAAATCCTGGAGAAGAAGTACGGAAAAGAGGCCGCTGCGAAGAGAATTTATGCGACGACAGACCGGGCGAAGGGAGCGCTTAAGAATCTGGCGACAGAGGAAGGATATGAGACTTTCGTTGTGCCGGATGACGTGGGAGGACGTTTCTCCGTGCTCACAGCAGTTGGCCTGCTTCCGATCGCAGTAAGCGGCGCTGATATTGATAAGCTGATGGAAGGCGCAGCAGCAGGAAGAAAGGCTGCGATTGAAAATGATTTTGCAGAAAACGATGCAATGCAGTATGCAGCTCTGAGAAATATTCTTCTGCGTAAGGGAAAGACAGTGGAAGTTCTCGCAAACTACGAGCCGAGCCTGCATTATGTATCTGAGTGGTGGAAACAGCTCTACGGAGAGAGTGAAGGAAAGGATCAGAAGGGTATCTTCCCGGCATCCGTAGACCTTACAACAGACCTGCACTCTATGGGTCAGTTCATCCAGGACGGAAACAGAATCCTGTTTGAGACTGTTCTCAATGTAGAAAAGTCCAGGGAAGAGATCATCATCAATGAAGAGCCGGTTGATCTGGACGGACTGAACTATCTGGCGGGCAAGAATGTTGATTTCATCAATAAGAGCGCAATGAACGGTACGATTCTGGCTCATACGGACGGAAATGTACCGAACCTGATGGTTAAGATTCCGGAGCAGAATGAGTTCTATCTGGGAGAACTGTTCTATTTCTTTGAGTTTGCGTGCGGTGTCAGCGGATATTTACTCGGCGTTAATCCGTTTAACCAGCCGGGCGTTGAGAGCTACAAGAAGAATATGTTCGCCCTTCTCGGAAAACCGGGATACGAAGAAGAGAGGGAAGCTCTTCTCAAGAGATTGTAATTTGCGTTACAGTTCACAGTAACAGTTCAGCCCGCGCCATTCGTAAAACCGCACTTCGTGCTAATTGCGGCTG
>JAHZHF010000244.1 GCA_019420405.1 Clostridiales bacterium | reverse complement strand
TTTTCAAAAAATATTCTGTTTTTAATTCTGTTTCTGATGGTCACAGTCCCAGTCCGTTCACCCAGTTCTGAACATCCGCTTCATCAACACCGGACCGGAATCTCATGCCTTCCTGCCAGTCTCCGGTACCTGCCAGATCCGCCAGAAGGGTACCGCTGTCGCCGATTCCGGATGAAGAAGAGGTACAGAACGGAATCACTGTCTTTCCGGTGAAATCATTGTTCTCCACTTCTGTTGTCACAAGTTCCACATCTCTCAAGCTCTCATCCGCATATTCCTGAGATACACGGCTGTTATCATCCGTCCAGTTCAGATCATCGTCTGTATAAGGCTCCGCCGGTTCTACTTCGAAGAGGTCTCCTCCCGTAGAATCTGCTATATAATTTGCCACTTCCTCCGTATTTCCTGTTGCGGAATAGTAGACTACCAGTACATTTCCTGATCCGGAAGCTGCATCTGTGCTGGAATTCTGTGTATCATTTGTATTAGCACTGCACCCGGCCAGAAGCCCGAGCGCTGTCACACTTGCGAGTAACATAGAGAGTATTTTTTTCACTTTCATTATTATCACGTTTCCTTTCCATATTTGTTTCGCTGTTCTTTGTTACAAGTTCAGTATATCTGAAAGTCTGTGTTTTGAGAATTTTCCAATTGTTATTCAGTATGAACCTTCCGGTATATGCTCTGAAGTCCTTTGTTCAGATAATATCCAAGGAATATCAACATTCCCATTGCCGCCGCATAATCCAGGATATAGAAAATAACCGGTTCCGAGTAATCAAAGAAAACAAAGTGTACCCGAAGGAAAAGATAGCTTGCGATATTTCTTTTCCCAAATGCATAGGCCCCGTATAAAGCTACTGCTGCGCCCAAAATCCTCAGAATCCAGATTCTTATATGCCGGGATAAGATGATCCCGCTTAACATGGAGCCCAGGATGCTGAGCACGAGAAGGCAGACAAGAATCGTCTGCATGATGCGGACGGGAGTGTATTTTCCCTTTCCGATATGTCCGGTCCATTTTCTGTTGAGGATATGGTGAATGATAAGGATGACAAACATCCCCACGCCGATCCACTCATGGGCCGCTTCTCCTACCAGTTCATAGGGCATGAGAAGCAGAAGCGCCGCAGTGAGCAGTATATCAATTACTATCTTAAATTTCTGCGTATTCATAATTGTATGTTCCTCTTAATATCCCAGTTCGTTCAGCCATGGCTCAATATCCGCCTCATCGTTTGCTGTCAGACCATCTGCAATCACAGCATCCGGAGCCAGTTCGCTGAAAATGTGAAGGCAGACCCAGCTTCCAGATCAGCGTCTGAGACGGATACTGCTCTGCCAGTTTTCTTATTTTTTCCGTATTTCTGGCCGTAACCACTACGTTTTCATAGAAATGTCACCTCATATCATCGCTTATAATTTGAGCGCAGACCTTCAGCTTTCCATCGCCTGCGCTCAGAGTTCTCTGCATACTCATAGACAAACTTCTGCATAACAGATTTCTCTTTTTCTTTTCTCTGATATAAATTATAGAACCGCTTTTGTGTTTATTGAAGAAACAATAAGTTCCGGTGTTTATACTTCAAAGTTAAAACTCATTCCCATACAGTTTCACACAGTATGCAATATCGGAAATAAGCCTTTTGGGGGAATTTCTTCGAAATATGACGGTCAAAATCCCACAGGGAATATTAATGAGACTGTCTCGATTTTCTTTCCCATTGCTCCACAGCCGCAAAACTATGGTACAATGGTACAATGGTTTAATCTGATGAACCAAAAGGAGGTGTACCTGTGACAGACCATCAGGAAGAAATCATGGAAATACTCCCGGATCGCGGGGAAATGGAGATAGAAAAATGGATTTAAATATGGATTTAACAGAAGCAATGAAAGCACGCCACAGCGTGCGTCAGTACAAAGCCAAGCCACTCGAAGGCGATACGAAAGCCGCACTCCTTACAGAGATTGATTCCTGCAATCAGGAGAGCGGCCTCCACATCCAGCTCGTGACGGACGAGCCGAAAGCATTTGACAGTTTTATGGCACATTACGGAAAGTTCAGCGGCGTCACCAGCTATATCGCCATGATCGGGAAAAAAGGATCCGATCTGGAAGAGAAATGCGGCTACTATGGAGAGAGGATTGTCCTGAAAGCCCAGCAGCTCGGCTTAAATACGTGCTGGGCTGCCATGACTTACAGCAAGATCAAATCTGCTTTCACCGTCGGGAAAGACGAGAAGCTCTGTATCGTTATCTCTGTAGGATACGGAAAGAACCAGGGCTCCTCTCATAAATCCAAACCGTTGGAAGCTGTGGCAAAAGCGGACGGCGGTCTTCCGGACTGGTTCCGCTCCGGAGCAGAGGCTGCTCTTCTCGCCCCAACTGCGATGAATCAGCAGAAATTCCAGTTCACCCTGGAAAAAGACAGTGTTTCCGCTAAAGCCGGATTCGGTTTTTATACCAAAATTGATCTCGGTATCGCAAAATATCATTTTGAAATCGGAGCAGGCAAAGAAAATTTCTCATGGAAATAGCAGCCATACAGCCTCAGGGCTGAACTGCTGCCGAAAATAGACTTACTTTTTCCTTAGTGAATCCATACTCATATAGCAGTTCCTGTACATTTCTCTAAACTTCCTGCTCTCCTCATTTTCCATCCAGCAGACAAGGTTATTCATGACCGCCCGGATAAAACCGGCCCGGAATATTCTGTACGACGTCATTCCCGGTTCTTGTACATGCCTTTCCCTGCAGCTTTCCTCAGAACTTTCCCCTGGTCTTTCTCCGCGCTTCTCCACGCTTCTCATACAATCTCCTCCTTCGTCCCTCCGTGTTTTCGGACATGCCCTGTCAAAGGCTGTGAAAAACAGGCTTCATCTTCTCAAAAGTGCAGAACCGCTCAAATCCCAGTTCTTTTAGCAGGGGCTTTGTCTCCTCAATATAGGTTCCCAGATGCTCCGGCTTATGGCTGTCGCTTCCGAATATTCTTTCTGCGTCCTTCCTTTCTGGAAATCCCGAGTCCAGAACTCTTTATCTTCGACCTGATGAATCGACAGAATGATAAAATCAAAAGGATATCGGGCAAAGAGAGCTTCAAACCGGGGAATTGTATGCATCTGAACCCCGAATTCAAGCCCCATTTTTATATTGATCCTTCCTTTATACCGCTCAGTCAAAATCCGAATCTTCTCTGCATATACCGGATAATCCACATTGGCAAGCGGCTCGCCGCCCCGGAAGCAAATCCGGACGTTTCCATCCCAGTCGTCCTTTATCCCGTAATCCACATGGTCAGTGAGGCATATCTCATCCATCCCCATTTCCACAGCGTCTCGTATCACATTCTCCATCGGATAAACCGAATCGTCGCTGAATTCTGTATGTACATGATAGTCTGCAAACATTCTCTTCCTCCTGTAACTGTCAGCCCACTTGATTTCATCTGCCTTACGCAATATAATTTTACTGTATATTCTACAGATTTTCCATCGAATATCTGTGCTTTTTTATAACAATCCTGCGAGGTAATAATTATGATGACTTCCATAACTTTAAACGACGACCGGTCCGAGAGAATCCGATATGACTCTCCTGACTATCCGGTCTATATCCGGCGCGGACTGCTTTCCCGCTATCCGGACCGCCAGGCGCCGAATCACTGGCATGACGATATTGAATTCATCCTCGTCATGTCCGGAGGGATGAAATACAATATAAACGGTGTTGTCACCGGATTAAAAAAAGGCGAAGGGCTTTTTGTAAATTCAGGGCAGATGCACTTTGGATTTTCAGATGGGAGCGGGGACTGTGACTTTCTGTGCATTATCCTTCACCCCCTGCTCCTCTGTTCTGTCTTCCACTTTGAAAGAGACTTTATCTCGCCACTGATTCATAACACAGAGATGACTTTTATGAAACTTCGTCCGACTGTGGAATGGCAGAATGAAATTCTCTGCGAACTTTCACTGCTATACCGTAACAGGAAATCCGCCGCCGCTCCCATGCGGACTCTTTCATCATTTGCGCGGATCTGGGCGGTTCTGTACGAGCACGCTCCTGCAGATCACGGAAAGGAAACCCGGCAGAGCCAGGATCTGCTGGTTGTAAAAAATATGGTTGGATTTATACAGAAGAACTACAGACAAAAAATAACGTTAGCAGAGATCGCCTCCGCCGGAGCAGTCGGCCAGAGCAAATGCTGCAGACTGTTTGCGCGGTACTTCGCCCAATCTCCCAACGAATACCTGAACCGCTACCGGCTCGACAAAAGTCTCGATCTGCTGCGCAATACAGATCTCCCGGTCACTGACGTGGCGTTCTCTTCCGGTTTCGGAAGCGGAAGCTATTACGCAGAAATGTTTCGCAGAATGATGGGGAAAAGTCCGACAGAGTTCCGCAGGGATTGCAGCTATCTAGTGCACTAACATTTTCCTTCAAAACACATCCGGAAGCGGGGCGGAACGTTTAGAAAGACATATTCTGGGGAAGGAGACAGCCGTTCGATATTCCGTTCCGGAATCCGGAAAATCTAACAGGCCGAAGAGATGTTTAAGAGCAAAGCGGCGCTCCGGTTAACTCGCTTCGCTCAGACAAGCCCTGCGCGCCACTT
>JAHZHF010000243.1 GCA_019420405.1 Clostridiales bacterium | reverse complement strand
TTTCCGGATTCTGGAACGGAACATCGAACGGCTGTCCCCTTGTCACAGAATACGTATTGTCAAAACTCTGCTCCACTTCCGGACTCATTTTGACGAAAAACGTTATTGAACTTTATAGCTGTTGTTAATTAATTCTTTGCAATTGTTGTCTAATAGATTATAATAGAAACAGATCTAATGGACTGCAAACCGTTTCAACCAGCCGCATAACACCCCCTCTGCAGTCACTACAAAATGACAGCGGAGGAAAAACATGCATATTATATAGGAAAAGGAAGCAGCAAAACATATTGAAAGAATGGATCGTCCCACAAAACAAAGACTCAAAAAAGCCATAGAAAAACTTCCCGCCGGTGATGTTGTTAAACTGCAAGGCTATATGGAAGACTACCGCTTACGTGTGGGAAATTTACGTATTATTTTTTCTGTCAGCGACGATATAATAACAATAAAAGATGTTTTACCCAGAGGGCAGGTTTATAAACGATTATAAAAAGAGGTATGTATTATGAGCAAAGAAATGTTAAAAGGTCTGATAGATTTACTGGACGAAAAAGACACTGAAACAATATTCAAAATATTAGTTCGATTCGTACCGGAAGAAGCCCCTCTTCCTGATGAAGTGAAAGCAATTCAGCACGCAAATGAAAGTATTAAAAAAAGCGGGACTGTCTCTCACAATACTATAAATTGGGACTGAACTAATCCCCGGGCTTCCTCTCTTTACCGGAATTCCCGGGGATTTTTTCTCTTTTAACAGCGGTCAGGTCATATCACCGCATCATCAATATCTGTTATCAAATATTCTTGTAGACTTCTTCTCACTTCTCGGGAGATCACCGATTCCCACAGGTTTCACATGTACAAGGATTCCGATTTTATCCTTGAATGCTTTCTGAATCACGGTTTCCGCCTGTTTTTTATCCACGCCTTTATTGACCTCAACGAACAGGGTACACTCATCTTTTCCAAACAGGTGATCCAGCATGAACTGATATTCGCTGGACGCCTCAGGCACGTTTTTCAGCATCTCCTCTATCTGGCTCGGGAAGATGTTTACACCTTTTACTTTTACCATGTCGTCCGTTCTTCCGATCAGTGTGTCAATTCTCGGGTATTTTGAGCCGCACTTACACTCGCCGGGGATAAACCTGGTCATATCATGGGTACGGTAACGGATCAGCGGCGCACCCTGTTTTCTCAGCGTCGTAATTACCAGCTCTCCCACTTCGCCGTCCGGGACATTTTCTCCGGTTTTCGGATCTACGATTTCAAAATACAGGTAATCATCCCAGTAATGCATACCGCACTCATAATCACAGCTCATGGCGATTCCCGGGCCGTACACCTCGGTCAGGCCGTAAATATCATAGAGCTGCACACCAAGCTCCGCAGCGATACGGGCCCGCATCTTGCTTCCCCATCTCTCCGAACCGATCACACCTTTTCTCAAATAGATCTTATCCGTCAGATTTCGCTTACCGATCTCCTCGGCGAGCAGGAGGGCATAAGAAGATGTAGCACAGAGCACCGTAGATTTCATATCCTGCATCATGCGGAGCTGTTTTTCAGTATTTCCCGGCCCCATAGGAATGGTCATGGCCCCAAGGTATTCTGCTCCTGCCTGGAATCCAATTCCGGCTGTCCACAGTCCGTACCCGGGAGTAATCTGAATCCGGTCAAGAGCTGTGATCCCGGCCATCTCATAGCAGCGTGCAAACATCTTCGCCCAGTCCTCCACGTCCTTCTTCGTGTAAGGAATGATCACCGGCACGCCTGTTGTTCCGGAAGAGGAATGGATACGCACCACCTCTTCATCCGGCACGGCCTGGAGCCCTAATGGATACGCCTCTCTGAGATCTCCCTTCCACGTAAATGGGAGTTTCTCAAAGTCCTCCTGGGTTTTGATAGATTCAATATCGATACCTTTCAATTTTTCTTTATAAAAACACTCTTTTGATGTAAGCTGACGAAGGTTTTCCTTGATCATCTCAAACTGCAGTTCTGTCATCTTCATGCCTGTTCACCTCCAAGTTTCAGCGCCCGCTCATTGAGCGCAATATATCTCTCTTTCACATTCTTTCTTACCGCGCTTTGCATCTCCTCCGGGGTGATACCAAGAACGCCGCTTTGGGCCGCCGCGCCCAGGAGCGCAACGTTTAACACCTTCGGCGAACCCGCTTTCCTGCAGATCTCATCTCCGTCCAGAACGAGCACTCGCCCGGCCTTCTTTTTCAAATAGTCCAGCATTTCATCCCCACTGTAACCGCTGCCGCTTAAGTTTGCGGTCACGGGTTTTACAATCCCGCTGTTCGTAATCACGGTGCCCCCATCCTTCAGATAGGGAAGCGCGCGCACTGCCTCACCGGGTTCAAAGGCAATAATCACATCGGCAGTCCCCTTCGGGATCAGCGGCGAATCGACTTCCTCTCCGGCGCGCACATGGCTGACAACAGACCCTCCCCGCTGGGCCATACCGATAGTCTCTGTAGTCCGGACAAAATCTCCCTGCCCCATCGCGGCATACGCAATCAGTCTGGACGCCAGCACAACGCCCTGGCCGCCCACGCCGCATAACAGACAACTTCTGTTCATCACGCCTCACCTCCCTTGATTGCATCAAACGGACACACTTCGGAACAAACACCGCATCCGTAACAGAGAGACGGATCGATTTTCACCTGCTCTCCTTCTGTCGTAATCGCCGGGCAGCCAAGCTCGCGGATACACACTTTGCATCTGCGGCACATGTCCTGATCCACCATGTATCTGTTCTGCGGTTTTGCCACCGCGATACAGGGTGATTTGAAAATGATAGCGCGCACGCCGGTTCCGTCTGCCGCCTTCTCTACAGTCTCCACTGCTTCTGTCAGTTTCATAGGATCAGCCTCATAGATCCGCTCCACTCCAATCCCTTCCAGAATCTTCCGGATACTGATCTTCGCCGCCACATCTCCCATGATCGTCTTCCCGGTTCCCGGATGAGGCTGGTGTCCTGTCATAGCCGTTGTCGAATTATCCAGTACCACAAGCACGATATCATTTCCATTATATACCGCATTCACCACCCCTGTGATTCCCGAAGCAAAGAATGTGGAATCTCCGATAAATGCAAAGTTCACTGCATCCGGCTCAATCACATGCAGTCCCTGGGCAATGGTCACACCTGCACCCATGCACAGACAGGTGTCTACCATATCAAGCGGTTTCGCGTTTCCCAGGGTGTAACAGCCGATATCTCCGCTGAACACAGCCTTCTTTCCTTTCATCGCCTTCTTCACCGCATAGAATGACGCCCGGTGGGGACATCCCGCACAGAGAACCGGCGGCCGTACCGGAAGTTCAGGCATGTCTGCCATTTCCCCGGTCTTTTTATCACTTACATCCTCATTTGCCTTGCCAAAGAATCTGTCCAGATCTTCCCGGATACTCTCTGTACTGTTCTCGCCTGCATTTTTCGTATCTCCGGTCAGCTTTCCGAGTATCTGTACCGGAAGATGATATTTTCCGGCGACGCGCAGCAGTTCTCGCTCTACCATCGGGTCCAGCTCTTCAAGAACCAGAACCTCGTCCAGTCCTTCTAAGAACTCCTTTGCCAGCTTCTCCGGAAATGGATGAGGTGTGGAAATCTTAAGAAGACGCGCTTCTTCCTGCAATGCCTCACATGTATATGCATAGCTGATTCCGGAAGCCGCTATTCCTTTCCTGCTGTCCGCTTCCGGATTCAGTATGAAATTACCCTTATAATCCGAAAGAATATCAGACAGCTCCGCGTTCCGCCTCTCGATCTTCACGTGATTCAGATAAGAAGTCCGTGGGAAGATCACCCACCGCATCGTATCTTTGATAAATCCTTCCGGCTCAGCCACTTCCATATCCGGCAGAAGAGTAATGCTCGCACAAGCATGACAGACTCTTGTCGTAGGCCGGAACAATACCGGCGTATTATATTTCTCAGAGAACTCAAACGCCTCCCCGATCATACGGTAGGCTTCCTCCGGCGAGGACGGATCAAAGACCGGAAGCTTCGAAAACTGTGCGAATGTTCTTGTATCCTGCTCGGTCTGGGAAGAGATCGGTCCCGGATCATCAGCGGACACAATGACCATACCGCCCTTTACTCCCATGTAGGCCAGGCTCATAAGAGGATCTGACGCCACATTAAGCCCCACCTGCTTCATCGTGACAATCGTCCGGGCTCCGGCATAGGCTGCTCCTGCCCCGACTTCCATTGCCGCCTTTTCATTGACAGACCATTCCACGTGGATGTGGCCGTCATTGTATTTCGCTATTGTTTCCAATATTTCTGTAGACGGAGTTCCCGGATACCCGGCTGCCATACGCACTCCCGCGCGGATCGCGCCCAGGGCAATGGCCTCGTTTCCCATCACCAGAATCTTTTTTTCAGACATATATGTACATACTCCTTTTTCAAATTTCCGGCAGACTGAAAGACTTCCGGCTGCCGTCGGCGTTCACGAACGCATTACTTTTGTATTTTATCATATTAAAGTGCAAAAAGGAACAGCTATTTAGTTCATCAACTTCCTGTCTCAAATCATCCGAAAACAGGGACGATTCTCAAACGTATTCTGCGGGGATGGAGGACGGCTCTG
>JAHZHF010000242.1 GCA_019420405.1 Clostridiales bacterium | reverse complement strand
CGGATCACCGAAACGGGCATTGTATTCCAGCACCTTCGGCCCCTCTGCGGTAAGCATCAGTCCGAAGAAGATCACTCCTTTAAACGGTCTTCCCTCCGCCGCCATGGCGTCCACGGTCGGCTGATAAATATATTTCTCGCAGAACTCCTCCACCTCTTTGGTGTAAAACGGGCTCGGAGAGAATGTCCCCATACCGCCTGTATTGAGTCCGGTGTCCCCGTCTCCCGCTCTCTTGTGATCCTGCGCGCTTGTCATTGTTTTGATCGTCTTTCCGTCCACAAAGGAGAGGACCGATACCTCTCTTCCGGTCATAAACTCCTCGATCACCATCTCATTTCCCGCGGAGCCGAACTTCTTGTCCAGCATAATGGTCTTTACGCCCTCTCTCGCCTCTTCCAGGTTCTGGCAGATGAGGACGCCTTTCCCCAGCGCGAGGCCGTCCGCCTTCAAAACGACGGGGAACTGCGCTGTCTCAAGATACTTAAGCGCCTGATCCGGGTCTGTGAAATTTTCATATGCCGCTGTGGGGATATGATATTTTTTCATCAGATCTTTTGAAAACGCCTTCGATCCCTCGAGAATCGCCGCATTCTTCTTCGGGCCGAAGGTGCGGATTCCCGCCTCTTCAAGCACGTCCACCAGGCCGCCTACCAGCGGGTCGTCCATTCCGACGATACAGAGGCCGATCTCTTCCTTTTTGGCGAAATCCGCCAGTTTCTCAAATTCCATCGCTCCGATATCCACGCATTGTGCATATTCTGCAATCCCGGCGTTGCCCGGCGCGCAGTAGATCTTATCCGCCTTCGGGCTCTTCGCCACACTCGCCGCAATCGCGTGCTCTCTTCCGCCGCTTCCCACGATCAGTATCTTCATATCCTGCCTCCTCGTTATTCCTCAATCACCGTTCTGTTTTCTTCTGCCCTTACCTTGCCGTTTGCAATCAGATCAATGGCCCGGGGCAGGATCTTCCACTCTGCCTGTTCCATCACTCTTCTCTGCAGGATCTCCGGGGTGTCTCCCTGCTTTACTTCCACCGCTTTCTGCAGGATGATCGGCCCCGTATCCGTTCCCTCGTCCACGAAATGAACCGTAGCGCCCACGACTTTAACGCCCCGGGCAAGAGCCGCCTCATGCACTTTCAGTCCGTAGTACCCTTTCCCGCAGAAAGACGGGATCAGAGACGGATGGATATTGATCATCCGGTTCCGGTACTTTCTGATCATCTCCGGAGGGATCACCACCAGGAACCCGGCCAGCACAACCAGATCCGGCGCGAACTCATCCACTGCCTCCAGCAGCTTCTCGTTAAACACTGCCCTGGATTCATAATCCTTTGGGGATACACATCGGGATGGAATCCCGTTCTCTCCTGCGCGCGTCAGGGCGTAAGCGTTCTTATTATTACTGATCACGCCTGCGATCTCCGTATTCGTGATCGTACCGTCCTTCACTCCGTCAATGATGGCCTGCAGGTTCGTTCCCCCGCCGGACACCATCACCACGATCCGGCATTTACCCGGCTGCACCTCGGAGTGGTTCTCTGATCCTAACATAAGTCCACTCCTTTTTCTCCGGCCTCAATCCGGCCTACCACGTAGGGAGCTTCTCCTGCCGCGCGGATCGCTTCCATCGTCCGCTCCACATCCGCGCTGTCCACGGCCAGCACCATGCCAAGCCCCATATTGAACGTATTGTACATCATATGCTCTTCCACATCCCCGTCCACGGAAAGCATCTCAAAGATCGGCGGGATCGGATAGCTGTCTTTTCTGATCACAGCCCTCGTGCCTTCTTTTAACATGCGGGGAACATTCTCATAGAATCCGCCGCCTGTGATATGGCTGCAGGCTTTCGCTGTCACACCTGCGTCCTTGATACTCTTTAACGCCTTCACATAGATCCTTGTCGGAGCCAGAAGCGCCTCCCCAAGCCTACAGCCCAGACTGTCATAGTATGTATCCAGGGCTTCACGTTTCATATTAAACACTTTTCGTACAAGGGAGAATCCGTTGCTGTGGATTCCTGAGGAGGCCATACCGATCAGAACGTCTCCGGCACGTAAGTTTTCCCCTGTGATCATATCCTTTTTGTCGCACACGCCCACCGCGAATCCGGCCAGATCATACTCCTCCGGAGCCATCAGTCCCGGGTGTTCCGCAGTCTCGCCGCCGATCAGCGCCGCACCGGACTGAATACATCCTTCCGCAACGCCCTTTACGATATCCGCGATCTTCTCCGGCTCATTCTTCCCGCACGCAATATAGTCAAGGAAAAACAGAGGCTCTCCGCCTGCGCACGCAATATCATTGACACACATAGCCACCGCATCGATCCCGATGGTATCATGCTTATCCAGGATCATGGCCAGCTTGACCTTTGTCCCGCATCCGTCCGTTCCGGATAAGAGCACCGGCTCCTCCATCTCCTTGATCTTCGCCAGGGAGAATGCTCCCGAGAAGCCGCCCAGACCGCCCAGCACTTCTTCGCGCATGGTCTTCTTCACGTGCTCCTTCATAAGTTCTACTGATCTGTAACCGGCCTCGATATCAACGCCCGCCTTCTTATAATCCATAATCTCTTCTCCTTAATCCCCGGCACAAACACCGGTTAAATCATATCGCAAGCTACTTACTGTTTTACGGCTTTTCAGCCTTTCAGGTAGGCCTCGTATCCGATCTCATGAAGCTTATCCGCCTTCGCCTGGACAGTCTCTTTCATCTCCACAGAATAGTCTTTTAATTTCTTTAAAACCTCTTCATCAGAAACGGCGAGGATCTTTGCCGCGAGAATCGCCGCATTCATCCCTCCGTCAATGGCCACTGTCGCAACCGGGATTCCCGGCGGCATCTGTACGATAGAGTAGAGTGCGTCCATGCCGTCCAGATTTTTCCCTGACATCGGCACCCCGATCACCGGCATCGGGAAAAGCGCCGCGCACATTCCCGGCAGGTGTGCAGCCATTCCGGCCCCCGCGATGATCACCTTAATTCCTCTCTCTTCGGCTGAGCGCGCCCACTCGAAAAATGTATCCGGCATTCTGTGTGCGGAGATAATCGTCATCTCATAGTCTATCCCCAATTTCTCCAGCATTGACGCAGCTTTGCTCATCACCTTTAAGTCCGAGTCACTGCCCATTACGATCCCAACTCTTGGCATTTCGTTTCCTCCTCGCGATTCGTTTCATCATAGTTTCCATCTGCTCAGTAAGCGCGATCAATAAGTACAGCTTATCTTCACAGACCACTTTCATCCAGAGGCTCATTTAAAACTTCCGTTCCCGGGAGCACGAACCTTCCGTCTTTTAATAGTATAATGTGTTTCCCCTCTTTTGTCACTACACTTATTTCTTCTAACTCTTCATAAGGTACGGTTATATCTGTATGGCAGTGGAAGTACGCTTTTGACACATCTGTCTTTCGGTTTAAGGATACGGAATTGTCCTTCGCCACGATCTCCTTTCCGTTCGGATTATACACGCGTATGTCCTCGCTCCAGGAGTAGCATGTATCGCCAACTGCGAAATGCGGCCCTGTCTTTTCCGCGATCAGAATCGGCATCTTCTCCTCGATTCCATATTTTTTTGCCGCCACATAGGCCGTCGTGTTCGTCCCGATGGCAAACTCGCCCAGAGGAAGGGACTCGTGGTTTTTCAATACATTATCATAAATATATCTGCGCCCCTCTTCCTCACTGTCAAAGCTGCCGCATCTGTAATCCGTAATCATGCCGTCCTTAAACACAAGCTCAAGGTCCGTATACTGCAGTCCGTCCAGATACACCCGGCTCACATGAAGCGTCCCTTCCGTCCCTTCCAGCACCGGGGATGTGAAGACTTCGCCCACGGGAATATTCACATCCGCAACACAGTTTTCGAACTTTGTCTCCTTCTCAGGATCTTTCAGAGGGTGAAGCTGCACACGGATGTCCGTCCGGTTCTCTCCCTTTCCGGTCACATGTACATATTCTCCCTGATCCAGAGCGTCGATCATCACCTGCTGAACCTTCTCATAGAGCTTTGCATCCAGCGTATTGATGCGGATCACCTCGTCAAAGATTTCCGGATATTTTTCCCCGATCTCCGGCACCGGGTATGCCACGATCGTAAAGCTCCTCTCCTCACCTTTGATATACTCGTTGGTGAGCTGGCCGGACCTGCTGTCATAATTAAGCGCCATCGCCCGCTGTTCCTCACTGTAGGACGGTGCCTCCGGCACAGTCTTCGGCGAGAACGGCTTCTCTCCGAACGTCTCCATCACCGCCGGGCCTGCGAACTGCGCTGCCAGACTCCGGTTCTGCTCATAGACCGTGCGCATGACCTCCAGCCTGCGCTCGATATACCTTTTATCCATAAAGAGCGCCTGATCCTGCCTGTGGTCATACTCGTACTGCCAGTTTGCCACCGCGCCGAAGTATCCGATCTTGTGATGCTCCCTCTTTGTGATCACACTGGAAGCAGCCCGGTAAATCACGGGCTTTAACCCCATTTTCCTGAAATTTTCAATGGCGGCCCGGATCACCCGCTCAAATCCCAGATTGTACCGGATATTGACGACGGATTTCTTTGACAGATCTTTTCCCGTATTAATAAATCCGATCCGGTAGCCTTCCGTGTACACATCCGCCATCTTAC
>JAHZHF010000241.1 GCA_019420405.1 Clostridiales bacterium | reverse complement strand
CAGAAAACAGCCCTATTTCGAGAAAAATTCTGCGGGGATGGAGGATGGCGAGGGGTGCCTTCGGAAGGGGATTAGTGAAACTTAAAGTACCGGATAC
Source organism: Clostridiales bacterium (assembly GCA_019420405.1). Lineage (GTDB taxonomy): Bacteria > Bacillota > Clostridia > Lachnospirales > Lachnospiraceae > Mediterraneibacter. Next base: position 4,551 of record JAHZHF010000241.1, on the reverse strand, counting down.
GGATGTTAGGGCAGACGGGGCGCTTGTCTGAGCGTCAGCGAGTTAAGCCCCGGCTGTCTTTGCTTTTAATCCGTATCCGGTACTTTGTAGTTTTCCTTATCCCCTGGAGCGAAGCCCGGAGCCGTCCTCCATCCCCGCAGAATACGTTTGAGAATCGGCTCTGTTTTCGGATGGTTTTACACACGGAAGTTAATGAACTAAATAGCAGAATCATTATTTTTATGCGAAAACCCCTCCCCCTTCTTGACATATCGGATATGATTTTGCACAATAATGTTATCAGAAACGGAGACAAGAAAGATGAAATCAGAAATTTTAAAGCTGCTCCGGGGGGCGGACGGTTATATTTCGGGCCAGGAGATCAGCGAGAGGTTTGGAGTATCAAGAACGGCTGTCTGGAAGGTGATCCGCCAGCTCCAGGAAGAGGGATATCAGGTGGAGGCAGTGAGAAATAAAGGCTACCATATTCTGGACAGTCCGGATGTAATGACCAAAGAGGAACTGGACAGTCTGATGCATACCCGGTGGGCGGGAAAGAATATAGTGTATTATGACGCGACGGATTCCACGAATCTGCGGATACGCGAGCTTGGGGACGCGGGCGCGCCCCACGGAACTCTGGCGGTGGCAGACCGGCAGACCGCGGGAAGAGGGAGACGGGGGAGATCCTGGGAATCACCTCCGGGAAGCAGTATTTATATGTCGGTTCTGCTGCGACCGGATATCCCTCCGGACAGGGCGCCGATGCTGACTCTGGTGATGGCTCTGAGCGTGGCGGAGGGAATCCGTCAGTGTATAGAGACAGGCGGGGATTCGGGTAATAGTCTGGAGATACAGATCAAATGGCCCAATGACATTATTATAAACGGGAAAAAACTGGCAGGGATTCTGACGGAGATGAGCAGCCAGGTGGATTACATTAATCATGTGACGGTGGGCGTGGGCATCAATGTGAACAGAACGGAGTTCCCGGAAGAGATTCGGGAGACGGCTTCCTCCCTCTGCCTGGAATGCGGACATACGGTAAAGAGGGCTCCGCTGATCGCGGCGGTGATGGAGCGGCTGGAAGACAATTACGATATATTTTTGCGTACTCTGGATCTGTCCGGGCTGTTGGAGAGATACAGCGCGCTGCTGGTCAACAGAGACCGGGAAGTGATGGTTTTGGGGACAAAAGAGCAGTACCGGGCATATGCCTTGGGAATCAACAGCACAGGGGAGCTGATCGTCCGCCGGGAAGACGGCTCCACAGAGGAAATATTTGCAGGAGAGGTATCCGTCAGGGGTGTATACGGATATGTTTGATCCGGCATGCCGGAAAGGAGATAGGCTGTATGGGTCAGAAGAGGAGGAGAAAGAGGTTGAACGAAGAGACCGTATTATGCGCAGCCAGCGCATATGAACAGAAATATTACTTTAATCCGGAGTTTGATACGCTTCCGGAAAGTATTAAGGAAGAGCTTCAGATTATGTGTGTACTGTACACGGAGGACGTGGGAGGCGTGCTCATGGTTGTATACGATGAAGAGGGAAACCTGGAGCTTAAGGTGGATCACGAAGAGAATGACTTCGCTTTTGATGAGATCGGAAGCGTGCTCAAGATCAAAGAACTTCAGCAGACGAAGAGGGAATTGTTTGAGTCGCTGGAATTGTTTTTTAAAGTCTTCTGCCTGGGGGAAACAATGTAGGGAAAAGTTGAGTGAGAAGAAGTGCCGGAAAGAGGAGGCCAGTATGGACTGCAGAGCAGGTTATGAACAGGCACTCCGAAGTGCGGCTGTGAGCGAAAGCAATGAGAGGCTGAGGATTGCTTTCCGGCAGATTCCGAACGTACTGTGGGAGGCAGACATAAGAACCGGAACATATAATATATATAATGTGGAAGATCAGATGTGCAGACCGGAGACGGAGATTACCGGGTTCCCTGATGCTTTTCTGGAGAAGGGGATCATACATCCGGATTCGGAGGAAAATTTCCGTGTGTTTGCGTCAAATATGATGGACGGAAAACGCGCGGACGCCGGAAGCTTTATCATGAGGGATACGGCGAATAACTGTTACGGCTGGGTGTCTATGTCTTGCCACATGATGTATGACAGGGACGGAGCGCCGGTGAAGGCAGTGGGAGTACAGGCCAATCTGCCGTCCATGTCGGGGATTGCGCCGGGAATATTCCCGAGAAGACCTTTGCCGGAGGTGGTAAGACACCATCTGATTGTGCGGACGAAGATCAGCGAAAAGGAAGAAAACAACCGGAGGAAGGCGGTCGCCGCAGCGCTGTCCCTGTCTCTGGGCGTGGACTGTGTGATCGGGCAGTACAGACCGGACATTTTCTTTGTGTTCTTTCCCAGGGTGGAAAACCGTTTTGACCTGAAACGAAGAATTGAGGATGCGTTTGCCTACACCCGGGTGTCCATGAGTGACATCCACTGCATTGAACCGGTGCAGGACGGAACACATTATGGTCATTTATACGGGGATTGTCATGGACTGCGCGTCCGGCCGCCGGAAGATCGATCTGACGGTGAGTCCGGTTCCCGCTCAGGGAAACGGACGTGAATTTGAGGAAAGCGGGCTGATCGCGGTTCTGTTCACTGAGCAGAAGGAGGGGGACATAGATGGTGTGACGGAAAAGTATGATGTCGATACCACTGCGGCGAGAAGGATCGCCAATCTGGAGCAGGAACTCCATGAATCCCCGAATGACCTGAAAGCTACCATCGGTGAGCTTGAGACGGTGAATGAAGAGCTCCAGTCCGTCAACGAAGAGCTCTACTTTGCGCACAGCTTCCCGGAGGAAAACATCATCCAGGATGCCAACGCCGTGCTCAGAGATCTTGTTCCCATTGACCGGGAAGTTACGGCTATGAATGGCCGGCATTATACATTGAGGATCGCACCGTACAGGACAACAGAGAACAGCATCCGCGTCCTCGTCATTACAATTATTGACAGCCTTGGAGCGCAGGTGGGATAATGCGCCGGGCAAATTCACACTACCATACCGGATAAGGAGGATAAAAAGATGACGGAGAAAGTTATATACCCCGTGCTTGTGAATTTCTTTGACGCGTATCTGGCAGAACGTGATGTTCAGAAAACATTGGACTTGTGCGCAGAAGACCTGTACAGTGTCGGGACGGGAGAAGGGGAAGTTGCAGTGAACAGGGAGGAGTTTAAAAAGCTGCTGGAAATGGAGTTCGCCACACTTCCCGACCCGATTCGCTATCATATATTTGATTATACGGAGAAACAGTGCGGCGAACACTGCTGGTTATGTTTCTGCAGGGTGGAAACGGCTCTTGAACAGAAGGAGAATCCGGTATACTACAGAACCCGGCTGAGCGCCGTATTCCGGGAGGAGAACGGAAAATTCCTTGCGTCCTCCTTCCATATGTCGGAGGCCAGCCGCCTCCAGGAGCATGAGGAGTTCTTTCCGCTCAGGTTTATATCGGAGAATGCAAAAAAGCTGAGCGAAAATACAAGGCAGGAACTTCTGGATCTTGTCTGCCAGATGATGCCCGGCGGCATCATCGGAGGATATATAGAGGAGGGATTCCCGCTCTATGTCATAAATGAAAATATGCTGGAGATGATGGGCTATACTTATGAGGAATTCGTTGAGGCATGCGGCGGAATGGTGGCTAATTCAATCTGCGAGGAAGATGTAGAGCGTGTGAGCAGAGAAGTCTTCGCCAAAATGGAGGACGGGAATGAATATACGATAGAATACCGGGTTAAGAAAAAGGACGGCGGTTATATCTGGGTTCACGACGTGGGGCGCAAGATTGTCGCGGAGGACGGCAGAAACGCAATCATCAGCGTGCTGGTCGACGTATCAAAGGACGTCAGGATGAGAACACAGCTCCAGGAGGAGATCGCAAAGGACTTCCTCACCGGCGTGAATAACAGAAAAGGCGGAGAGATTCTTGTCCGGGAAAAGATGAAACTTGAGGAGCCATATATTTTCTTTATGCTGGATCTGGATAATTTTAAGAAAGTAAATGATTTTTTTGGGCATGAAGAAGGAGACAAAATGCTTCGGATTGCAGCGGATCTCCTTGTGAATACGTTCCGGCAGACAGACGTTGTGATTCGTATGGGCGGAGACGAATTTGCCGTCCTGGCTCAGCCCTGCGGCGACGCCCGGGCTCTTCAGGAGAAGGCGGAACGCGTGAGTGCACAATACACGGAGAAAGCGTGGAAAATGTATGGAAAGACAGACATCTCCATCTCAATCGGAGGAGTCTACGGGAAGAAGTCACGGACGTTCCTGGAACTGTACCGGCTGGCGGATGATGTTCTGTATGAGGTGAAGCAGAGCGGAAAAGGGAAGTGTATGATCCGCTGTGCGGAGGAGATATCCTCTGAAGCAGCTATTTAGCGAATTAACATTTTTCTTCAAAAACGTCCGGAAGCGGGGCGGAACATTTAGAAAGACATATTCTGTGGAAAGAGACAGCCGATCGATATTCCGTTCCGGAATCTGGAAAATCTAACAGGCCGAAGAGATGTTTAAGTACAAAGCGGCGCTCCGGTTAACTCGCTCCGCTC
>JAHZHF010000240.1 GCA_019420405.1 Clostridiales bacterium | reverse complement strand
CATCCGGAATGAGGAGGCGCTGAAAGAACCGGGTGTGATCGGCCTGGCAAACACCCTCGTTCATGTCGAGAAGAGGTTTGACGGCCTGGCGGACCAGCTCCTCGGGCGGACGATCGTGGTCAGGAACATTGACGACGGGATTGCGATTGCAAGGAAATACAGGCAGAGCCTTCGTCTTGTAACCCTGGAGGGGGAGCTCATTAATCCGGGCGGTTCCATGACGGGAGGAGCGTTTAAGAACTCCAGCAACCTCCTGAGCAGAAGGCGTGAGATTGAGGAATTTGAGAAGACGGTCGCCATGTTAAAGTCCGATATGGACGAGATGGAGCGGCAGGTCAATGAGATCAAGAGCCAGCGCGCGGCATGTTATAATGCGATCGATGAGATCCAGAAGGAGCTGCGCAAGGCTTCCGTCGTGGAGAATACGGCCCGGATGAACGTGGAACAGGCGCAGGGCCGGTGCGAGGAGGCAAAGCGGCGCTGCTCAGAATATATTAGAGAACAGGACGGTCTGGAGCAGGAGCTTAAGAAGATCGGGGAGAATGAGGAATCGATCCAGATGGAGCTGGAGACCTCCGAGCAGCTTGAAGCCGGATTAAACGGCCAGATCGATGAGCTGCAGCGCACGCTCGAGGAAGAAAAAGAGAAAGAATCGGTTCAGCTTAAGGAATCCGAAGCAGTCCACCTCTCGCTGGCAGGACTGGAGCAGCAGAGGGAGTTCATTCTGGAAAATATATCCCGTATCGAGGAGGAGACCGCGAAGTTCGAGGAAGAGTTAAAGGAACTGGATGCGGGCAAGAGCAACGCCTCAGAGGAGATCAGGGAGAAGGAAGAGAAAATCCGGGAACTCCGGAAGACGATAGAGGACTCGAAGGAACTGTTTGACGAGATCGGAAAAGAGATCGGGGAACAGACGAAAAAGAGGGACGAGTTAAATCAGAAGCACAAGGATTTCTTAAAGAAGCGTGAAGAGCTCTCGAAGCATCTCTCATCCCTTGACAAGGAGTGCTTCCGTCTCAACAGCCAGAAGGAATCCTATGAGGCGGCGTCTGAGAAGCAGATGAATTATATGTGGGAGGAATATGAACTCACCTACAACCGGGCCATGGAACTTCGGGATGAAAATCTGACGGATCTTGCATATATGAAACGGAAGATCCAGGAGCTGAAAAATGAGATCCGGAAACTTGGAACCGTCAATGTCAACGCAATTGAAGACTATAAAAATGTATCTGAGAGGTATGAGTTCTTAAAGGGCCAGCACGACGACCTGGTAGAAGCGGAGGCGACTCTGATCCAGATTATCGACGAGCTGGATCAGGCTATGAGAAAGCAGTTTACGGAGCAGTTCGCACGGATCGCGGAAGAGTTCAACAGTGTATTTAAGCAGCTCTTCGGCGGCGGCCGGGGCACTCTGGAACTGATGGAGGACGAAGATATCCTGGAGGCGGGAATCCGCATTATCGCCCAGCCGCCGGGCAAGAAACTGCAGAATATGATGCAGCTCTCCGGAGGCGAGAAGGCGCTGACAGCTATCTCCCTTCTGTTTGCCATCCAGAACTTAAAACCGTCGCCCTTCTGTCTTCTGGATGAGATTGAAGCGGCGCTGGACGACAACAACGTGAGCCGCTTTGCACGGTATCTGCACAAACTGACGGAGAACACACAGTTTATCGTCATCACCCACAGAAGGGGAACCATGGCTTCGGCGGACCGCCTCTACGGCATCACCATGCAGGAGAAAGGCGTATCCACGCTGGTGTCGGTTGACCTTCTGGAGGATAAGCTGGACGCATAGAATGAGGAGAAAGTGATCATGGAAGAAAAAAAGGGATTTTTTAAACGGCTTGTCTCAGGTCTTACAAAGACGAGAGACAATATTGTATCCGGGATGGACAGCATTTTCCACGGCTTTTCAAAGATAGACGAGGAGTTTTACGAGGAGCTGGAGGAGATGATGATCATGGGCGATCTTGGTGTCCATGCCACCATGGAGATCCTGGATGACCTGAGAGAAAAAGTAAAGGAACAGCACATCAAGGAACCTATCGAGTGCAGACAGCTTTTGATCGACAGCATCAGGGAGCAGATGGATGTTGGAGAGGCGGCCTATGAGTTTGAGAACTGCACTTCCGTCGTATTCGTAATCGGCGTCAACGGCGTGGGAAAGACCACCACCATCGGGAAGCTTGCAGGGAAGCTCAAAGGCCAGGGGAAAAAGGTGATTCTGGCGGCCGCGGATACGTTCCGCGCAGCGGCCGGAGAGCAGCTGAAAGTCTGGGCCGAGAGGGCAGGAGTCGAGATGATCGGAGGCCAGGAGGGAGCAGATCCGGCGGCAGTCGTATACGATGCGGTGGCCGCGGCGAAGGCCAGGAAGGCGGACGTGCTTCTGTGTGATACGGCCGGAAGACTTCACAACAAGAAGAACCTGATGGAGGAGTTAAAGAAGATCAACCGTGTCATTGACCGGGAGTATCCGGAGGCATTCAGGGAAACTCTGGTGGTGCTGGACGCTACGACAGGACAGAACGCCCTTGTGCAGGCAAAGGAGTTCAATGAGGCGGCGGATATCACCGGCGTGATCCTGACGAAGATGGACGGTACAGCCAAGGGCGGAATCGCCGTCGCGATTCAGGCGGAGCTCGGAATTCCGGTGAAATACATTGGCGTGGGCGAAACCATAGATGATCTTCAGAAATTTGATTCGGACGAGTTTGTAAACGCACTGTTCTACCGTGAGGATAAGCAGAAAGAAGGTATGGAAAATGATGACTTTGGAGAAATTTGAGGAAGCGAGTGAACTGGTAAAAAAGGTGACGAACCCGACCAAGCTGATCTACAGTGATTACTTGAGTGAGGCCAGTGGTGCAAAGGTCTACCTGAAACCGGAGAATATGCAGTATACGGGAGCCTATAAGATCCGCGGGGCGTACTACAAGATCAGCACGCTCACCGATGAGGAGAGAAGCCGGGGACTGATTACCGCTTCGGCGGGAAACCATGCCCAGGGCGTTGCTTTCGCGGCGAAGAAGTTCGGATGCAAGGCTGTGATTGTCATGCCGACAGTGACTCCGCTGATTAAGGTAAACCGGACGAAAAACTACGGTGCGGAGGTCATTCTTCACGGGGATGTCTATGACGACGCCTATGCTTATGCCTGTGAGCTGGCCGAGAAGGAAGGATATACTTTCGTGCATCCGTTTAATGACCTTGACGTGGCAGCAGGCCAGGGAACCATCGCGATGGAGATCGTTCAGGAACTCCCCACAGTGGACTATATTCTCGTGCCTGTGGGCGGAGGCGGCCTGGTGTCAGGCATCGCAACTCTGGCGAAGATGCTTAACCCGAAGATCAGGGTGATCGGTGTGGAGCCGGCACAGGCGGCCAGCATGACAGCGGCCCTTGCAGCAGGAGAAGTGGTAGAGCTTGACAGCGCTGATACCATCGCCGACGGAACTGCGGTGAAAGCGGTGGGCGATAAGATCCTCCCCTACGTGCAGGAGAACGTGGACGATATCCTTCTCGTGGAGGATGATGAGCTGATCGGAGCATTCCTTGATATGGTAGAGAACCATAAGATGATTGTCGAGAATTCAGGACTGCTCTCTGTGGCCGCTTTAAAACAGCTTAACTGCAAGGGCAAGAAGGTAGTGTGTGTTTTAAGCGGAGGAAACATGGACGTGATTACCATGTCTTCCATCGTACAGCACGGACTGATCCAGAGAGACCGGATCTTCTCCGTCTCCGTACTCCTTCCGGATAAGCCGGGCGAGCTGGTGCAGGTTGCGAAGACGATCGCGGATGAGCAGGGCAATGTCATCAAGCTGGAGCACAACCAGTTCGTGAGCACAAACCGGAATGCTGCCGTGGAGTTAAGGATCACGATGGAAGCGTTTGGAACGGAGAGGAGCCGTAAGATGGAGAGAAGAATTCCAAAGACGGGGGATATTTACAGACATTTCAAGGGAAGAAGATATAAGGTCCTCCATATTGCAACCTGTACGGAAACCGGGGAGGATATGGTGATCTTTGAGACAGCCGAGGGAGAGCGGAAGGTGTACGCCAGCGAGATCGAGGCTTTCTTAAGCCCTCTTGATCCGAAGAGGTATCCGGAGGCGGAGCAGAAATACCGCTTCGAGCTGTGCAGGGACAGGGATGATGAGGATGCATTCCGCCTGAAACGCCACGGGAATACGACGGCCCTGATTCTGGAGTTTCTTGAACTGGAGGATAACGCGGAGCGAATCACATTTCTCTCACGGCACCGGTCTGAGATCGATTCACGCTTTTTGACAGCCGCGGCGGAGAGTATGGAGTTTACAGAAAACGGGGAGAGTGTGGAAGAGCGATACGCGGCTCTCCTGCGGTTCCTGAAAACGAAACAGAAGTATGAAAGCAGAAGGCTGCGGTAGAGATTTTACAGCTATTTAGTTCACTGACTTACGGATGAAAAACGTCCGAAAACAGGGGCGATTCTCAAGACGCATTCTGCGGGAATGTAGGTTGACTCAGGGCTTCGCTCCAGGGAATAAGGGAAACTACAAAGTACCGGATACGGATTAAAAGCAAAGACAGCCGGGGCTTAACTCGCTGACACTCAGACAAGCGCCCCGTCTGCCCTAACATCCGTATCCGGTACTTTAAGTTTCAC
>JAHZHF010000024.1 GCA_019420405.1 Clostridiales bacterium | reverse complement strand
TGCCCCGCTTCCGGACGTGATCCAACGGAAAATGTTAGTGCACTAAATAGCTGTACTATTACATCTGCTCCAGCCTGTCAAGCGCCGCAGCAATAACTTTATCCATATCGTAATATTTATAATCCCCCAGACGGCCTCCGAAGATTACATTTTCCTCTTTTTCCGCCAGTTTTTTATACTCTTCAAAAAGGGCATTGTTTTTCTCGTCATTTACCGGGTAATAAGGCTCCATTCCCACATGCCACTCGGAGGAGTATTCTCTGGAAATTACTGTTTTCTCCTGTTTTCCGAACTCGAAGTGCTTATGCTCGATCACACGGGTATACGGCACTTCTCTCTCCGTGTAGTTGACAACCGCATTGCCCTGATAGTTCTCGCAGTCGAGCACCTCAGTCTCGAACCGAACCGAACGATACTCCAGCGCGCCGAGCTGATAATCGAAATATTCGTCGATCATACCTGTGAATATAATCTTTTCTGCGATATCCGGATTTTCTTTTCTGAATTCAAAGAAATCCACTCCGGTGCGCACTTCCGCGCCGGCAAGCATCTTCTCCACAATCGGGGTATAGCCGCCGATGGGAATTCCCTGATATCTGTCGTTAAAGTAGTTATTATCATAGATAAACCGGCAGGGGAGCCGCTTGATAATAAACGAAGGAAGCTCCGTACACTTTCTGCCCCACTGCTTCTCCGTATAGCCCTTCACCAGCTTTTCATAAATATCGCGTCCGACCAGAAGCAGCGCCTGCTCTTCCAGATTCTTCGGCTCCGTGATCCCGGTCTCCTTCTTCTGCTTCTCAATGATCTCCTTTGCCTCGGCGGGAGTCCGGATTCCCCACATCTTGCTGAACGTGTTCATATTGAACGGAAGATTGTACAACTCATCTTTGTAAACTGCCACAGGAGAGTTGATATAATTGTTAAACTCTGCAAACTGGTTGATATAATCCCACACTCTCTTGTCAGATGTATGGAAAATATGCGCTCCATATTTGTGAACATGGATTCCCTCTATATCCTCACAGTAAATGTTCCCCGCAATGTGATCCCTGCGGTCGATCACAAGACATTTCTTTCCCTTCTTCCCAAGCTCATGCGCCATAACCGCTCCGTATAACCCGGCTCCGACAATCAGATAATCATATTTTTTCATATGTTCCTTCCTTTCTCACCGCCTGTACGGCTTTATTTTCTCTGTCTTAACTATCAGCATACCATTTTTTACTCTTTATTTCCTCTCTCGCTTCATTTTTCGTTATTTTGCATATATTTCTCTTTTTTTCATTTACAAATTTGTGATTATGCACTAAACTGTTAGTATAGTGCTCTGAGATATCTTTCCTCAGAGTATAGATCAGCAGAACGGAGGTAACACATCATGAAAGGAAATGTAATTGTCGGACAGTCAGGCGGTCCTACCGCAGCGATCAACTCCAGTCTTGCAGGCGTCTACCGCACGGCCAAAGACAGAGGCGCCGGAAAAGTATACGGAATGCTCCACGGAATACAGGGACTGCTTCAGGAGCGGTATATCGATCTCTCCGAATATATTACGAATGATCTCGATGCAGAACTTTTGAAGAGAACACCCGCAGCCTTCCTTGGATCATGCCGGTACAAACTCCCGGAGATCCACGAAGACAGGGCGGTTTACGACAAGATCTTTGCGATCCTGGAGAAACTGGATATTGAGGCGTTTATTTACATCGGCGGAAATGATTCCATGGACACCATCAAAAAGCTGTCCGACTACGCGATTGTGACCGGATTCCGCACCCGCTTCATCGGATGCCCGAAGACGATCGACAACGACCTTGCCCTCACCGACCATACGCCGGGCTACGGAAGCGCAGCCAAATATATCGGCACATCCGTCAAGGAAATCATCCGGGACAGCTTCTGCCTGGAGTACAGCAAGGGGCTCGTATCTATCATTGAAATCATGGGAAGAAACGCAGGATGGCTCACCGGAGCCGCAGCTCTCGCCAGAGGTGAGGACTGCTCAGGCCCGGATCTGATTTACCTGCCGGAGCTCCCGTTTGATATTGAATCATTTGGAGCGAGGGTGAAAGAACTTCTCTCCCAGAAGCCGTCTGTAGTCGTTGCCGTATCAGAAGGAATCCGTCTGGCAGACGGCCGCTACGTGTGCGAACTGGGACAGAGCATTGACTTTGTGGATGCATTCGGCCACAAACAGCTCTCCGGAACCGCCAACTATCTGGCCAGCTATATTGCAGGCGAGATCGGATGCAAAACTCGTGCCATTGAGCTGAGCACGCTCCAGAGATCCGCTTCTCACTGCTCTTCCCGTGTAGATATTCTGGAGGCTTCCCAGGTCGGCGGTGCTGCTGTCAAAGCGGCGGATGAAGGAGATTCCGGAAAAATGGTTGTATTAAAGAGACTCTCCGACGATCCTTATCAGTGCAGTACGGAAGTAAAGGACGTCCACAAGATTGCAAACGATGAAAAACTTGTTCCCCGCGAATGGGTAACCGAGGATGGAACTTACGTAACCGATGAATTTATCAATTATGTACGCCCGCTCATCCAGGGCGATGTGGCTTCTATCGTAGTAGACGGTATACCGCGTCATCTCTACCGTCAGATATAAAAGCAGGCCGCAGCGTCCGGATATCCGCCGGGAGAACAGTCTTTCCACAAAAGGGCTGGTCTCCCGGCATATTTATATGTTATGATACCAGTGTTAGTAACAGTTCAGCCCGCGCCATTCGTAAAACCGCACTTCGTGCTAATCGTGGCCGCCGCCACTGTTACCAGTATTAAAATACTTTCATATCGGAGGTTACACAATGCTCATAAAGAACGGTTTTATCATAGATCCGGCATCGCAGACAGCCAGAAAGGCCGACGTCCTGATCGAGAACGGAATGATCCGGAAAATTGATTCCGACATTCCCGCAGACTCTTCTGAGACGGTCATAGATGCATCCGGCCTCACCGTCGCACCGGGACTGATCGACACCCATGTCCATTTCCGCGATCCGGGGTTCACTCACAAAGAGACGCTTCACACCGGAGCGCTTGCCGCGGCAAAAGGCGGATTCACATCTGTCATATGCATGGCGAACACTTCTCCGGTCGTCGACTCTGTTCCCGTACTGGAGGACATCCTTGCGAGATCAAAGGAAGAAAAAATCCGAATCTACCAGGCCGCTTCCGTCTCCTGTTCCCTGAAAGGCGAAGAGCGGACAGATATGGACGCCCTTAAAACTGCCGGCGCATGCGGCTTTACTGACGACGGAATTCCTCTCAAAAATGCGGCGTTTCTCTATGAGGCTATGGAGAAGGCCAAAGATCTGGATGTTCCGATCAGTCTCCACGAAGAAGATCCTGCCTTTATCCAGAATAACGGGATCAACCACGGGCCCGTCTCCGATCAGTTAGGAATCTACGGCTCCCCCTCAGTCGCTGAGGAGTCCCTGACTGCAAGAGACAGCCTGCTGGCCCTGCGTTCCGGCGCGCATGTCGTAATCCAGCACATCAGCTCCGGGCGTTCTGTGCAGCTTGTGCGCATGTTCCGCGCCATGGGCGCAAATCTTCACGCAGAGGCCACACCACACCACTTCACGCTCACTGACGAAGCGGTTTTAAAATACGGCACTCTCGCCAAAATGAACCCGCCTCTCCGCGCGGAGGAAGACCGGGCCGCCATCATAGAAGGGCTGATCGACGGAACCATTGATATCATCGCTACGGATCACGCCCCCCACAGCCGTGAAGAAAAGGAACGCCCGATCACAGCCGCCCCCAGCGGTATTATCGGCCTTGAAACCTCCCTGGCCCTGGGAATTACTTCCCTGGTGCGCCCGGGACATCTGACAATGATGCAGCTTCTGGAAAAGATGACCATCAATCCCGCCAGGCTTTATCACCTGCCTGCCGGAGAGATCAGGGAAGGCGCTCCTGCTGATCTGATCCTTTTCGATCCGCAGGAGGAGTGGACGCCGACAGAATACGTTTCCAAATCATCGAATTCTCCGTTTACCGGATGGAAACTGTACGGCAAAGTCAAGATGACCGTGTGCGGAGGCGAAACGGTTTACCGTGACTGCCCGTAAAAATCAGCGGGCGGATGGAGGCTCTCTTAAGAGCTCCCCATCCGCCCGTTTTTCTACAGCCTTTCGCTGCTCTCGTTCATAAACTTATATTCTGCCACAGACCGGTCAAATCCTTTGATGTGTCTGTACAGCCACTCGATCACGTTCTTGTTTACCTGCTCTACGAACGCGTTGGACGGGCCCTCTTCCTCCTCCAGCATGTTGTAGAGATCTTTTACAACTGCACGAAGTTTGTCATGCTCCTTTTTGTGCTCGGCAATTCCCGGATAGTTGATCTCTGCCTGGAGTTTCTCTTCTTCTCCAAAATGGAATTCCGTGTAGTCAGCAAGATAATCCAGCGTCTTCACAGCCACTGTCTTCTCTTTGCTCGTCTCGCAGCTGTCCAGAAGCTTATTGATCTTGTCGATCAGCTCCTTGTGCTGCGTATCAATCATCTCATTTCCGGTTACCAGGCTTTCATCAAATTCTGCTCTCATATCAGTTTGCCTCCTTGAATTTTAGTATTTTCTGCAGCAGGCCGTCCGCCTTTCCCAAACGATGCGTCCGGATGCCGCATTTCTTCATCGCAGTTTTCCTGCGTTTCAGACTTCACCGTTTTTAAACTTCATGATCATCTCATTTGTCAGACTGTCTCTGGACGGTTCCACAGGGATCTCTTCCCGCTCGAACCACTCTGCCAGGGCTAATTCCTCCCGGTCCAGAGTGATCTTATCCTCCCCATCCAGGTCACAGTAAAATCCCATCAGAAGCGTATCAGAAAACGCCCAGGGCTGGCTCTTGTAATAGCGGATATTTTTTACCTTCAAGCCGACCTCTTCCATTACCTCCCGGGCAACAGTCTCCTCGACCGTCTCACCTATCTCGGTGAACCCCGCCAGAAGAGCATATTTCTTATAAGATCTTCCCGCATACTTCGACATTAAAATCCGGTTTCCATCTGTTACTCCTATAATAACAGCCGGACAGATTTTTGGAAAGACCATATTGTGACACTCATCACATCGGAGCATCCTTTCTTTTTCGTCCATGACCATCATCCGGCCGCACCGGCCGCAGAATTTATGATCTTTGTACCAGTTATAGAGCTGGTATCCCGTGATTCCGGCAAATGCGTGGTACTGCGGATCAGCCGCACGAAAAATCTCCGTATTCTCCATCATAAACTCGGAAAGCGGTTCTCTGTTGATTTCCTGCACAAGATAATATCTCATATCATCTATGGAAAACAGATATATGTAGTCTTCATAGAGTTCTTCGTTCAGACGTTCCAGATCTTTAAATCTCGGAAACGTAATCCCCTCCTCTGTTTTCTTCAAAAGTACCGCATGATTTTCATAATACAGCGCAAAACTGTCCGGCTCCGGCGGGACCGGATGATATTGATTGTCCATGTGGTACGGATATATGTCCTGGATCATAGTTGTCACTCCTCTGAATTTTCGTATCGTGTCCTGCGGCGCACATGCTCTCAGCTCGATTCCGGGCCTCAGCCCTCCATCTCGCTGTATGGCGTCCGCACATGCTCTCAGCTCGATTCCGGGCCTCAGCCCTCCATCTCGCTGTATGGCGTCCGCCATATGCCGCAGGATAAGTTCGGCAGCCTGCAAGCGAGCTTGCACTGCCGAACTTATCCTGCGGCGCATGTGCAGACTGGTGTCACATGTTTCTGACTTTGAATTCGCGCTGGGCTTCCCGGCGCTGGTCTTTTTTGGCGATGTCTTCCCGCTTGTCGTAGAGTTTCTTTCCTTTTGCCAGCCCGATCTCTACCTTCACAAGACTGCCGCTGAAATAGACCTGCAGCGGCACTACGGTGATTCCCTGCTCCTTCATTTTCCCGAAGATCTTATTGATCTCCTTTTTATGGAGAAGCAGCTTTCTCACACGCAAAGGGTCTTTGTTGAATATGTTTCCTTTTTCGTAGGGCGAGATGTGCATGCCGTAAATGAACATCTCCCCGTTTTCCACACGTATAAACGCCTCTTTTATACTGCATTTTCCCATGCGCAGGGATTTTACCTCCGTGCCATGGAGCACGATCCCGGCTTCATATTTCTCCAGAATGAAATAATCATGGTATGCTTTTTTATTATTGGCGATCAGCTTTGTCTCTGTCTTTGCCATTTTCGTCTCCTTACCAGATTTCGTCTCTGCACCTGTTTCTTATCATTTTTCATTATCCCACATTTGGGTTTCACGGACGTTCCGTCTCATGCCAGCTCAAAATTCACTGTGCGCTGCACTTTGTCCGCACCTGTCACTCGCACACCCACTGTCTGTCCCAGTTTGTAGGTTTTACCTGTATGTTCTCCGACCAGTTCGTAGCTCTGTTCTACAAACTCATAATGATCATCCCACATATCAGCCACATGCACAAGTCCCTCCACCGTATTTTCCAGTTCTACATACATGCCCCATCTGGTCACGCCTGAGATCACGCCTTCAAACTCTTCACCGAATCGCTCTCTCATATACTCTGCTTTTTTCATTTTGACGACTTCGCGTTCTGCCTCATCCGCTCTTCTCTCCCGGTCACTGCACTGGACTGCCGCTTTCGGGAGAATCTCCGCATAATGTGCAGTCCGATCTTCGTTTAATCTTCCCCGCAGATTCTCCTTTATAATCCGGTGGATCTGCAGATCCGGATATCGGCGGATAGGCGAAGTAAAGTGGGTGTAATACTTTGCCGCCAGCCCGAAATGCCCCGTATTCTCCGTCGTGTAACGCGCCCGCTTCATGGACCGCAGGGCAAGGCGGCTGATCAGCGCCTCCTCCGGAGTCCCCTCCACTTTTGCAAGAAGCTTCTGAATCTCTTTCGGGCGCACCTCATTCCGCACATGAATATGATAGCCGAAATTGTTGATAAATGTCGAGAGCTGGCGGATCTTTTCCTCATCCGGCACCTCATGCGTCCGGTACAGGAAGGGAACATCCCTCCAGAAATATTCCTCCGCTACCGTCTCATTCGCCATCAGCATGAAATCTTCAATGATCTTCGTGGCCGCATTCCGCTCATAGGGCCTGATATCCACAGGCTTTCCCTTTTCATCAAGCGAAATCTTCGTCTCCGGAAAATCGAAATCTATGGAGCCCCGTTTTCCCCTTTTCTCCCGGATGATCTCCGAGAGTTCCCTCATCCGCAGAATCATGGGGACAAACTCTTCATTTTCCTTAAGAGCGTCCGGGTCTCCCTCCAGGATCTTCGTCACGCCATTATAGCTCATCCGGCGGTCCACGCGGATCACCGTCTCCGCGATCTCGTGATCCAGCATCTCACCTGATGGCCCCAGCGTCATAATGCAGGACAAGGCCAGTCTGTCTTCCCCCGCATTCAGGGAACAGATCCCGTTGGAGAGCTTATGCGGAAGCATCGGGATCACCCGGTCCGCCAGATATACGCTCGTCCCCCGCTCAAAAGCCTCCCGGTCCAGAGCACTGTTCTCCTGAACATAATTTGCCACGTCTGCGATATGAACACCCAGACGGTAATTTCCTTCTTCCACTGTCAGGGAAACTGCATCGTCGAGATCTTTCGCATCCTCGCCGTCGATCGTCACCATCTGCCAGCCGCGCAGATCCAGCCGTCCGGCGCAGTCCGCCTCACTGACCGGTTTCCCCACACGCACTGCCTGGTTTAAAACCTTCTCCGGAAACTCGGTTTTAATCCCCATGTCCATCACAATAGACAGGATGTCCGTACCCGGGTCATTGACATGCCCGATGATCTCCACTACTCTTCCCTCGGGCTTCATATGTTCCCCGCCGTAGGAAGTCAGTTCTGCGACTACCTTGTGTCCGGTCATGGCGTTCATCTCTTTTCCCGCCGGGATGTAAATATCCTTTAAGTATCTCTGATTATCCGGCCGGACAAATCCGAAGTCCCGGCTCTTCTCGTACAATCCCACAACTCTCGTTACTCCGTGTGAGAGAATCTTGACGATCTTCCCCTCTCTGCGGCGTCCCGAAGGGGCAGACGTGATAATAAACTCCACCTCGTCTCCGTGAAATGCCCCGCAGAGGTTCTCCTCGGATATAAAGACGTCATCTCCTCCGTTCTCGCAGGAAACGAAACCGAAACCGCGGGCATTTGCCTGGAATACTCCTCTCAGCCGCTCCGCCTGCCCCCGGCTGTACTTTCCTCGTTTCGATACCGCGATCTTCCCCTCTTCCACAAGCGCATCAAGGACAGCCTTAAGCTCGTCCCTCTGCTCCCGCGGAATCTGGAGCACAGCCGCGATCTCCCTGATCTTCATCGGAACATATAAGTCGTCACAGATGAAGTCAAATATAACTTTCTTCCTTTTCTCAAATGTCTGATCCATGCTGTCCTCCTTTGCTTTACTCATTGACAGACGCTCAGTTCCCCTGATGGCTGAGCTGTTGCAGAAAATAAGATAAGCACCCTATATCTGTATAGAGTGCTTACACATAACATTATCTTCTGATATCTTACTTTTTATACTAATTAAGGACGCCAAGGTTAAGCACCAGAGCCAGTATCATAAAGAGGGCTGCCACGATCCTCGTAACCTTTACAAGCGTTCCCTCCATAGAACGGCCTTTATTGTGTCCCCAGTATGTGTCCGCTGCCCCGCTGATCGTTCCAAGCCCGGCTGATTTGCCTTCCTGTAACAGTACAATCGCTGCAAGAACGATACAATCTATAACAAAAATAATCGTCAATACCGTTTTTAAAATTTCCACTTCTACACCTCCTGCGGATAAACCACGATTATTCTATCACAGTTGCAAAGCGTTTGCAAGAGCAGGATTTCCAATTTCCCATGATCAGAGCAGGATTTTCAATTTCCCGTGATCTCCTTGACATATTTTTTATTCAGACTGCGATTGCGGAAGAATCCTCTAATGATGTGCCCCAGCCCGCGGAACAGATGTCCGTTGACCATAGTCACGATTCCTCCCACCATCTCCATACTCACCACACCTCCAGTCATCTTCGCAATGGCACGGAACGGCATATTGTAAATAAATAGAATATTCAAATCAGGTTTACCTGCATCCTCGCTCTTTTTTTTCATCTTCGTAAGCTTCTTATACGCAAACCGCGCTATGGCACTCTTTGCGTAATACATCTGGCAGATCGCGTCGTTGACTGTCAGATCGCCGGTCCACTTGCCGGACGGGATCAGTGTCCCAAGCAGTTCTTCAAACTCTTTGTCGTCAACCTGCTGGATCAGGCCTGAATAATAGGAAGGCATACGATTCGTATAATACGGAAATTCTTCCGTTGTTCCCGCAACGTCCGCTTCCTCTTCAAGGCGTATATCCGCGCAGCTCGCGCCAATCATAATGCGGTAAGCACCGCCTTCCACTTCCCAGGCATTTGTCCGCACATTCCAGTAACGGAATGTCTTATCGTCAAACGGGATCTTTACTTCCGCGCTCTCACCTGCTTTCAGGAAAACCTTCGCAAAGCCCTTCAATTCTTTTTCCGGACGATACACTTTCGCGTCTTTCATTCCGACATAGAGCTGAGCCACTTCCGCGCCGTCTTCTTTACCCGTGTTTTTCAACGTAAATGTAACACCTGACTCATCCACTCTGATTCCGGTGTACTCAAACGTCGTGTAAGACAGTCCGAATCCAAACGGATACATCACACGTACTTTACTCGTATCATAGTACCGGTATCCCACATAGAGCCCTTCCCTGTACTCTGAGTTGCGCTCCTCGCTTGGGAAATAACGGAACGCAGGAGTGTCTTCGTAACGGAGAGGATATGTCTCATTGAGTCTTCCGGACGGATTGATCTTTCCTGTCAGAATATCAAGCATTGCCCCTGCGCCCGCCTGTCCGTACAGATAACCGTGAAGCAGCCCTTTCAGGCAGTAATGCCACGGCATCTCGATTGCAGCGCCCGCGCTTAAGACTCCGACGATATTCTTATTCACTCTCGCCATGGACTCCAGAAGGGAGATCTGGTTCTGAGGGATACGCATATGCGTCCGGTCAATCCCCTCAGACTCGCTCAGCTCATCCAGTCCGAAGCAGTACAGAACCACATCCGCCGCCCGGGCAAGGTCAACAGCTTCTTTTTCCAGAACAGCATCCTCTTCTCCTGTCCTGATATATCCTTTTGAAGTTCCTACAAGCACGAGGTCGTATCCTTTGATCATCTCGGCCATCTTATCCAGATCTGTTGCATTTACCATGGAAGACCCTGCCCCCTGATATCTGGGATCAAATGCAAAATCACCGATCAGCGCAACCCTTGTCCCGGGCTTCAGCGGAAGGATATTCTCCTCGTTTTTCAGAAGCATCGCGCTCTCCGCCGCAGCTTTCCGCGCCAGCGCATGGTGTGCTTTTTTATCAAACTCTGCCGGAATGTTTCTTTCTTTCGTAAGTGTGAGGACAGCTTCCAGAAGGCGGTCAACACACTCATCCACAGTCGCTTCAGATATTTTACCTTCTTTCACAGCCGCCACAATCTGCCTTGCAGAATCGAATCCCGGTGTCGGCATCTCCAGATCTGATCCTGCTTCCACGCCCTTGATATGATCGTTGGATCCGCCCCAGTCCGTAATGACAATCCCATCATACCCCCAGTCGTTTCTCAGAATGTCTCTGAGAAGATGTGTGCTTTCGTTGGCATATGTCCCGTTGACCTGATTATAGCTGGTCATGATCGCTTTGGCGCCGCCTTCTTTCACGGCAATCTCAAATCCGGTCAGATAGATTTCACGAAGAGTACGCTCATCCACCACTGCGTTCATTGCCATTCTGCGAAGTTCCTGACTGTTTACGGCAAAGTGCTTCGGGCATGCATAGACGCCCCGGCTCTGGATTCCACGTACATATCCCGCTGCCATCTTGCCTGCAAGATACGGATCTTCAGAATAATACTCAAAGTTTCTCCCGCAGAGCGGACTTCTCTTTATATTAAGTCCCGGCCCCAGCACCACATGGACGCCCTGTACGCTCGCCTCTTCGCCGAGCGCTTTTCCGATCTCTTCGCCCAGTCCGGGATCCCAGCTGTTGGCCACTGTCGCAACGGTAGGAAAACAGGTTGCCGGAAGCGACGGATTTAACCCCAGATGGTCGCCGGCCCCTGCCTGCTTACGGATCCCATGC
Source organism: Clostridiales bacterium (assembly GCA_019420405.1). Taxonomy (GTDB): domain Bacteria; phylum Bacillota; class Clostridia; order Lachnospirales; family Lachnospiraceae; genus Mediterraneibacter. The sequence goes on along the minus strand of JAHZHF010000024.1, from coordinate 9,251 downwards.
GGTCCGTCGGCACAGTACATGGACGGGATACCCAGCCGCGCGAAATCCCATGTCTGCCATTCTCCTTTACCACTCAGAAGAGCCGCCTTTTCCTCCAACTTCATCTTGTCAATTACATTTTTATGTTTCACCTCTTATCACCTCGATTATACAAAACTCGTTGTTCCCGTTCGGCTCCTTCCGCCCGCACTTCCTGCTTGTACTCCTTCTTCTCCGACTCTCCTTCCGGGAAAATGATCTTGAAAACGAAGAAGAAAATAATCATGGATACGCCGCCTGTAATCAACGTCACAAGCAGATTGTAAATTGCCGGCGTCACATATTGCTGTGCGATAGGCATCCACAGATTGTTAAACCCGTTGCATATCAGAGAGATGACCACCCACGCTATAAAGTACCACATTGCCTGATAAACCGGATTGCCTTTGCTTTTAAACGTAATGTTTCTCTGAAGCGGAAAATTGATGCACTGTGCAAGAAACGATCCCGTCTCATAACTGATAAAATAGCCAAGGCCTCCACCGATCAGCGCCTCGCCCGTCGCACGGTCCCGCAGCACCTCATATCCAAGAAGGCTCCAGTCAAAGTCCACACCGAAAAGGTGCATATGCACCTGGGGCCACATAAACTCTGTACCGGCAAGCCCCTTCCCGAGCAGGTGCGGCATCAGGGTAAATATAAGGTACTGAAAAACCGTTACCCCCATGCTGAATACAAAGAAATAAAAGATCTGATATACCCATTTCGCAAGTTTCGGGTGTCTCTGCTCAAAGCACTCCCAATTATCCTTCCACCACATCTTTATACCTGCCATAAATGTCTCCATTCTTTATCAAGATAAGGCAATCTGAGTCGCCAGGATCAGACTGCCTTATCCATATTTTTATTGTTCAGAAACGTTGTTTTTTGCAATACCGCCAATTCTTCTGCGATACTTTCTGAAAGCAACAATCTCAAGTCCGATAATAACCACCGCAAATGAAGCATCAATTACAATTGCAGCTATCTGCCAATTCATCAACCCACTATTTACGTTTTCCGCATCATATGCGCGGCTGTTCACAACTGTATACAATATATTCTTCGCAGCCTGCCTCATTGCTTTTAAACCGGTAGCACTTTCTTTATCTTTCACATGATTTGTCGGAGTATCGTATGCAACCAGCATAGCATCGTTTCCGTTTCTAATAGCCTGATCAGCATTCATAAAATACGTCGGACCGAAATAATCCGTTACGACAAATCCCCGGAATCCCCACTCTCCTCGAAGAACATTATTCAAGAGGGCTCCTGATCCGCCGCTCCATGTAGCACCGATATAATTAAACGCCGACATCATTGCATCTGCCCCGCCTTCTTTTACCGCTATCTCAAAAGGTTTCAAATAGATTTCCCTAAGCGTCTGTTCATCAATCCATGTGCAGAGCATATTATGCCTGTTTGTTTCCTGCTCATTCACAGCAAAATGTTTTACATATGAATAAATTCCATACTTTTCCGCTCCGATAATTGCTTTTGCTGCCATTTTCCCGGAAAGGAGGCCATCTTCTGAATAATATTCAAAATTTCTGCCGCCAAACGCTGAACGATGTCCGTTTACCGACGGAGCGTACCATCCGGAAACACCCATTTCCGAAGCCATTTTTCCTATGGATTCTCCATATCTTTCCGCAATATCTGTATTCCATGTATTAGCGATTACGACAGCTCCCGGAAATCCGATCGAACCAACTCCTGTAAAATTATTGTTAATCGCAGCCGGACCGTCACAATCAACAGTCTGAACCTTATTAATGCTTTCTATAGCAAGAGTCTGATAGCCGGCAAGCGCAATCAGGGAATCCATTTCCTCAGGTGTCAGTTCATCCAGAAGTTTATCCCATTGTTCATCATCATAATCTACACCTCTTAAATCTGCAAGCTCAATCCCATTTTCCGCTCCGGTAACCGGCATTTCATCGCTCTCATCATTATACTCTTTGGGATCATATGTACTGCTGTTATTAAACATTGATTTTATCTCATCCGACATTTCCAAATTTTCAGGAGCCGCTGTAGCTTCTTCAAAATTTGCAAAACCGTCTGCCCGGGAAAGATAAATGACATCTCCTTTTGCCTCATCGAACTGATTTGTTGCCGCAATATCGTCCGTAGACCTCGGATTATTTTCATCAAAAACGATATCTTCGCCGACATGACAGATCTCTTCCGCAATTATTGTATGGGAATCGCTTCTGATAGAGATTCCATAATCTCCATCTTCCAGCACATAACACCCCTTGCCTTCCGCATCATATGACGCCATATCTTCCGCCGCAAAAGAAATCTCTATCGTCTGGGAAGCTCCCGGATCAAGAAGCTCCGTCTTTTCAAAAGCTATCAGATTTGCAGATGCTTTTTCTATCCCTTGATTTTCATATGGCGGATTATAATAAACTTCTACAACATCTTTCCCTGCACAGTCCCCTGTGTTTGTCACTTCAACACTGAAGGAAATCTGTCCGTTTTCTTCTGAAAAGTCTTTCATTTCCTGACTAAATGTCGTATAGGAAAGGCCGTACCCAAAAGGATACATTACCTCATCATAATAATTAATCTTTCCGTCATCTGACGCTGTTTCATAATATCTATATCCTGTATATATACCCTCCGAATAGTTAACAAAAGTCGGGTAAATCGTCTGCGGTTCTCCCGTAGTTGAATTTCTTACTTCGCTTGCAAATTCTTCTGCATTACTATACACAAAATTTCCGATATTATTATACGATGGTGTTGCTGTCAGATCTTTTACAAATATATCGCTTGTCTTGGCAGACGGATTGATCGTCCCGTTTAAAATCTCGCCAAGAGCAAGAAAACCATTCTGTCCAGGACCCGGACACCAAATCGCTCCTTTAATCTGCTCATATTCATCAAGGAATCCAAGTTCCATCGTATTGGCCCCATTATATATAACAATTACATTTTCAAAGTTGTCACATACCATTCTGAGCATATCACTTTCTGTCCTGCTAAGCTGTAAATAATGCTCTCCATCCTCAAAATCTTTATACTCTTCAGAATTATCAGTATATGCTGACTCACTCACATCTCTCGGAAGATCGACCCCCTCTCCTCCGACGCGCGAAACAACAACTAACGCTGTATCTGAAAATTCCTTTGCGTTTGTAAGCAATTCATCCGTATACTCGTTTACCGGAGGTTCAGGAAGGCTGAAATCAACTCCCATGCTTCCCCCTGTCCCGGCAATTGCCGGACGATCAGCACGGTATGATGTATAGAATTCTGACAGTTCATCATTCAATTCAAACCCCGTCTCTTCCAATCCCTGAAGAAGCGTTACCTTTTCATAAGAATCCGAAATAGAGCCCGATCCGGTGCCTCCATAGCAGGGATTTGGAGATGCCCAGCCAAATACATTCAATTTATTTTGTTGTTTTAGCGGAAGAATATTCCCCTCGTTTTTCAACAGTACAATTCCCTCTTCCGCAATTTCCGTACAAAGATCCATCGCTTCAGAGGAAGTCTCTTCCTTAATCGAACCGCTCCCCGTTGCCAGTGAAATCATCGTTGACATTGGTCCAAAGCAAATCAGGTTTACAATGACTACCAACGCCAGAAGCAGCGCAATCCCTGCCTGCGAACGGATCAGTTTTCTTCTGAACTTCTCCGCTCTTTGAGCCGCAATAATAGTGACCAGAACTGCCACTAAAATAACAGCAAAACTAATGAGATATGGTTTACATATATTTAATACGTTCACCACATCAGCTATGTTAATCTCTAACATAGTATCTTACCTCCCTATTCCTATATTTTAACGGTATCCCGTCAACTGGCGTCATTATATCAGGAACAGACCACCATTTTACAAAACATTCACAAACTGTTCATTTTCTGCATAAACTGTTTTGCTTTATGTTGAAATACCACAAAAATACGCATGTGATTCTATGCAATATGCATAATCCACATGCGTTTCCTCTAAATTTTCCTATAATTCTGTTTTTCGCCTGTTCCCTCTTCTGCCCCCGAAAGGCGGACTATAAATGATTCATTTTTTCATATCCAGCGGTATCAATATCCTGAGACTGAACCAGCTGTCTCTGGTATCAATCTGTACTTCTCCTCTGTACTTACGTACAGTGTAGCGGAGACTTTTCAAGCCGTACCCGTGCAGACTCGTATCTTTTTTACTCGTAACAGGCATACCTTTCTCAAAACGGATCTCCCCCTCATAATAATTCTCAAAACGGATAATGATGAAGCTCTTCTCGCAAAAGGCATCCACATGGATCATTCTTTTTTCATAATCTTTAATCTTTATTTCACACTCTATGGCATTATCTATGGCATTCCCGAAGATTGAACAGATATCCATAACATCCATAGAGTCAAACAGGCTGCCGTCAATCACACTTGTCATATTGATCTTATGCTGCATACAGCGCAGGTTCTTACTTGTCAGCAAGGTGTCAAGCACCTGATTTCCCGTTTTATTCATCGCCTCATAGTCCCGGATCTCACTTTCCAGTTTATCAAGGTATTTATTTCTCTGAGTACCACCGCTATCCGTCCGCAGAGCGATAATATGATTCTTCAGATCATGATACCGGTAATTAATCATATCCACTGCTCTCTGTGTCTGTTTATACTGCTCGTACTGGCTGTTCAGAATAGTCTGAATTGTCTCCAGTTCGCGTTGTATATATGAGGATTTCAATTGAGACTGATATGCATAGAGCGCCGCCAATCCTCCCAGATCTACCATTGTCCGCATATTAAATATTTCCACGCTGTCTCTTCCCGCAAAAATAATGCTGACCGGAAGGAAGCCCAAATTGCTGACCGCAAAAATCAGCAATGAAATCATTACGACAAATATAGTTTCTCTGTTCTTAACTGAAAATTCTTCATCTGAAAGAAATATACTTTTATTAATCTTCCAGAGACATGAAAATACAATCACATAGATAAAAACCACTACCAATGTTTTCCATATATTCTGCCGGACATCAATATGATCATAGATATAGCACCAGATCTGCCACGCAATCGAAGCTGCGAATTCAGATCCGATAAACGCCGTACAACAGCAGCATACCGCATTATTCAAAGCTACCGCCGCACACCCCCTGATATAGCAGAACATCAGAAACACAGCTCCAACCATGCACAGATTCCAGACAATTCCATCGAATCCATCAGTGATAACCATGTAAAAGCTCTGTATCGCCAGAAATCCAATGCTCACCGCTGCCAGCGTTCCTCTTCTTATCCGTTCCCTTTTTCTCAATGGCAGAATGCAGACTAAACAGGCCAGCCATTCCGCAAGCGCTGTAATAATTCTGGGAATATCCGGAAGATTCGTGACAAATTCTGTCATGGTCATGAGCGTTCCCCCCAGTATCTTGTTAATTCCTGCATAAATTGTTTCATTCGCGGGCGGCTGATCAGCAGACGGTCGCCATGTACAATGGCATACTTGTCCTGCACTCCATCCACATGTTCCAAATTCACCAGATAGCACTTGTTAATCCTCGAGAAATCGTTTCCTTCCATTTCGGACTCTAATGACTTCATCGTACCTGCCGACACAGAAGAACCATCTTTCGTGTGATAGACTAAATTATGACCTTCACTTTCGATATAATAAACATCGGATATATCCATGCGCATAACTCCGCCTTTCACCGGTATTGTAATCTTCTTTCGAGTGTTCCGCTTTTTTAATTTTGCCACGGCACGTCCGAATTTCTGGCTGAACGTGAAGTAAGACACCGGCTTGAGAATATAATCCAGCGCTCCCACTTCATAGCCACGAATTGCATACTGCGGAGCATTCGTTATAAACATTATAGCTACCGATGAGTCTAACTTTCGGATCTCTTCAGCAGCAGTCATACCGTCAATGAATTTCATCTCAATATCCATAAGAATAATATCAAACTGAGCTCTGTAAAATGCAGCAATTTCATCTCCATCATGGTATACCGTAATCTCAATCTGTTCTCCTGAATCTTTCTTATACTGTTCAAGATATTCCTTCAGAACGGAAATATAGTTTTCGTCATCCTCCACAACCGCAACTCTGATCATACTGTCCCTCTGTTCTTTCCAAAAAAATGACCTTGTATCGCATATGATTATATTATCTGCGAATTGCAAGGTCAAGAAATATTCCTTATTCAATAAAACGAACCGCAGCAATCGTGCCCACACAGAATCATGTAAAGGAGAACCCCGCGGAGAATATCTGCTTCTTTGATACTCTTCGCGGGGCTTTTACTGCTTCTTCGTTTTTATTATAGTAATCCTGTGATTTACAGTCAATTCAACTTCTGGTACAATATATTCCAGAAAGGAATATATCATCATGAACATTCAGCAGTTACAATATTATCTTATCCTCTGCCAGGAGAAGAATTTCACAGAAGCCGGGTTTTCCTGCGGCCTGACCCAAAGTGCTCTCTCCAAGCAGATCCAGAAGCTTGAAAAAGAGCTTGATACCACACTGATCAAACGGAATACACGAAAATTCGAACTGACGGAAAGCGGGATTCTGGTAGAACAGTATGCTGAGGAAATGCTGAAAATCCATGAAGAAATGCTGGCCAGTCTCCACTCGGTCAGGGAGATCAGGATCGGAAGCATGCCAGTCCTCGCCCCGTACCATTTTACCCGGCTTTTCACTGAATTCAGCGAAAAGTATCCGGATATCCGCCTCAGTCTCAGCGAACAGCCCGCTGACCGCATTCTGGCTGACATTAAATCCTATGATTTTGTCATTCTGAGGTCCATCCTGTTCAGCGATACAAAAAATTACTGCTCCCAGACCCTCAACGACGATGTGCTCTGCGCAGTTGTTTATGATTCACACCCGCTGGCCGGCAGGGAAAGTATCTGTCTGAGCGAGCTCAGGGATGAAACATTTATTTTCCCCGAGAAAATGAGCGGCGGATATGAGGCCTTTTATAAGAGCTGTCTTCTGGCAGGATTCGAGCCCCGCATCCAGTATCAGTTTCCTCAGACATATACCGTCTTCAACTTTGTTAAGGAAAAAGCAGGAGTCACGCTCAACTTCTCAAAGGTATGCCGGGAATTTGTCCGCAGCGGAGTGAAAACCATCCCTCTGAAAGACAATTTTCACTATACCCTCTCCATGTTTTACCCGAGGGGCCGCAGGCTTCCCGAACCGCACAGGACTTTTCTGAATTTTATGAAAGAAAAAACCGAAAACTTTTAATAAGCCTCATTTTCTCATGACCTGTAACCAAAAGCCGGGAGCTCAAATAAGCTCCCGGCTTTCATTTATCCATTGATATTTATTTTACTCTGCATCGTCAGCTGCGTATACATCTACCAGTTTCTTCAGGTATGCGTATCTCTCCATAGCTTCCTGCTCGTTGATTGCGAACAGTTTTGCAGCCTTCTCCGGATTTGCTCTCTTCAGGGCATTGTAACGAACCTCTCCGTCAAGGAATGCCTGATAGTTCTCTTCCTTAGGCTCTTTGCTGTCAAGGAAGAACTTGTTGCCCTCAGCAGCCGGATTGAACCGGAAGTTGTTCCAGTATCCGCACTCTACTGCAAGCTGTTCCTCTGTCTGAGCTTTGCTCATACCCTTCTTGATACCGTGGTTGATACACGGAGCGTAAGCGATGATCAGTGATGGTCCCGGATAAGCCTCAGCCTCCGTGATAGCTTTGACTGTCTGGTTGAAGTCAGCACCCATAGCGATCTGTGCAACGTATACATATCCGTAGCTCATTGCCATACCTGCAAGGTCTTTCTTCTTCGTCTCTTTACCGCCTGCGGCGAACTGTGCTGTAGCACCTGTCTTTGTAGCCTTGGAAGACTGTCCGCCTGTGTTGGAGTAAACCTCTGTATCGAATACCATGATGTTGATGTCCTTGCCGCTTGCAAGTACGTGGTCAACACCGCCGAATCCGATATCGTAAGCCCATCCGTCACCACCGAATACCCACTGAGATTTCTTAGCGAGGAAGTCTTTGTTCTTAAGAACTTCATTCTTCTCTGCAAGGTCGCAGTCGCAGGCTTCCAGAGCTGCTACAAGCTTGTCTGTAGCTGTTCCGTTTGTAGCTCCGCATCCGAATGTCTCAAGATATTCTTTTGCAGCAGCCTTCACGTCTTCTTTCTCTGCGATCTCAGCAATCTTCTCAACTTTTGCCTTCATTCTGTCACGGATTGTATTCTGTGCAAGAAGCATACCATAACCGAACTCAGCGTTATCCTCGAACAGGGAGTTAGACCAAGCCGGTCCCTGACCCTTCTCATTTACTGTGTAAGGAGTGGACGGTGAGGAGTTACCCCAGATAGAGGAGCATCCTGTCGCATTTGCGATATACATTCTGTCACCGAACAGCTGTGTGATCAGCTTAGCGTACGGTGTCTCACCACATCCTGCACAAGCGCCTGAGAACTCAAGCAGCGGCTGTTTGAACTGGCTTCCCTTTACAGTTGTCTCTTTGAATTTTGCAACAACTTCCGGTTTTACCGGGATCTCTCTTCCGTAATCGAAGAAGTCCTGTTTGCCTGCGTTTGCTTCCATGTTCTCCATAACGAGCGCTTTCTCGCCCTTCTTGCCCGGGCATACGTTCGCACATGAACCACATCCTGTACAGTCATAAGCTGATACAGTCATGGAGAATTTCATTCCCGGCATACCGATCATATCGATTGCTTCCATTCCTTCCGGAGCTTTTGCAAGCTCTTCCTCTGTCAGGGCAACCGGACGGATAACAGCGTGCGGGCAGACATATGCACAGCGGTTACACTGGATACAGTTCTCCGGTTTCCATACCGGGATATCCACTGCGATACCACGTTTCTCGTATGCGGAGGAACCTGACGGTGTAGAACCGTCTACATAGTCGTTGAACGCGGATACCGGAAGTGTATTTCCTTCCTGAGCATTTACCTTAGCCTGGATATTCTTAACGAAATCAACAACGTCTTTTCTTCCGTTCTCGTCTACCTTCGGTGCAGCAAGACCTTCGTCAGCAGCGTCTTTCCAGCTCTCCGGAACTGTTACTTCTACAACCTGCTTAGCACCAGCATCGATCGCATCGTAGTTCATCTGTACGATCTTGTCACCTTTTCTTCCGTAAGTAGCTTTCGCAGCAGCCTTCATCAGGTCGATTGCTTCTTCTTCCGGAATGATGGCAGCCAGTTTGAAGAATGCAGACTGGAGTACTGTATTGATACGTCCGCCAAGTCCGATCTCTTTACCG
>JAHZHF010000239.1 GCA_019420405.1 Clostridiales bacterium | reverse complement strand
AAAAAACAACGCCTTTAGGCGTTGCTCAAAATAACAGTTTATAAGTTTAACCTGATTTTTTATGGTTAGGGCTTGTTTTTTGGCGAATTCGTGTTAAAATTATAAAGATAGTGTGTATTATTATGCATTTAAAGAGAGAATATGGAGGAATGAACAATGAAAAAGTTGTTAGCGGCAGTTCTGTGCGGAGCACTTGTTGCAGGACTGACAGTAGGCTGCGGAAGTGATTCAGGCAGCAGTGATAATGGCGGAAGCACATCAGGAGACGGAGCGGTAACTGCTAAGGTGATCGACGTGGACCTGACAAGTGAGGAGTATGCATTTGGTGTGGATAAGTCACAGCCGGAGCTCTTAGAGCAGGTAAATGCATTTATTGCAGAGATCAAAGAAGACGGAAGACTTGATGAGATCTTTGATAAATATTTTGGGGACGGAGAGCCGGCAGTAGTTGAATCAGCAGCGCTCGATGAGTCAAAGGATCAGCTTGTTGTTGCGACAAACGCAGCGTTTGAGCCGTTTGAGTATACAGAGGGAGACTCCTATGTGGGAATCGATATGGAGATCGCTGCTCTGCTTGCAGAGGAACTCGGAAAAGAGCTTGTAATTCAGAACATGGATTTCGATGCGGTATGCCTTTCAGTAGGACAGCAGAAATGTGACATCGCTATGGCAGGTCTGACAGTCAGCGAGGACAGAAAAGAGTATGTGACATTTACAGACACTTATTATCAGGCATCTCAGAGACTGATCGTTCCGAGTGACGATACAGTATTCTCTGAACTGACAGATGCAGAGGCGATTGCAGAGGAGCTTGGGAAACTGGATTCTTCTGTTAAGATCGGAGTTCAGCAGGGAACAACAGGTCAGTTCTATGTGGAGGGAGACGAAGATCTCGGATTCCCGGGTCTTGAGGCTACCTGCCAGGCATATAAGAGCGGATCTCTTGCAGTACAGGATATGATCAACGGAAACATCGACTACGTGATCATCGACGCAGCTCCGGCAACAGCGATCGCAGAGTCAATCAACGAGATGTTATAAGTCAGCATAAAAAGAAACAAACAGGACTGGAGTAGGAAGGAAAATACAGGCATCAATGTCTTTGAGATCGGTTGATGCAGGCATTTTCCTTCTTTGTGAGAAGGGAAGACAATGGGTAATTTCAGCCAGAGGATAAACAAATTTTTAGAGACCTTCATTGATCAGAATGGATATGTACGAGTGCTTGAGGGTTTGCAGAATACAATGCTTATTGCGATAGTCGGTCTGATTATCGGAATCGTGATTGGTACACTTATCGCTACGGTTCGGGTGCTGCCGAAATATAAGAGGATAACCAGAATATTAAACGGATTCTGCAGTTTTTATGTCGCGCTTTTTAGAGGAACTCCTATGGTAGTGCAGCTCCTTATATTTCATTATGTGCTGTTCCCGCTTTTAGGATGGAATGTCAGTCCGGTGCAGGTATCTCAGATTGTGTTTGGTTTAAACAGTGGGGCATATATTTCTGAAATCATGCGAAGCGGAATTCAGTCTGTTGATCCGGGACAGATGGAAGCGGGGCGTGCGGTCGGACTGGGATTCGGCGAGAGTATGAGAATGATTGTGATCCCGCAGGCGGTGAAAAATATCCTGCCGACGCTGGGAAATGAGTTTATTACTCTGGTTAAGGAGACATCTGTTGTCAGCTTTGTCGGCGCTGCGGACCTTTATGTGGCGTTTAACTACATTGGAACAAATAACTATGAGTTTATGGTGCCCTATCTGGTGATGGCTCTGCTCTACATTGTCATTGTCCTGATTATTACCCTGCTCATCAGATTAATGGAAAGGAGCCTGAGGAAGAGTGATAGACGTAATTAATCTCCGGAAAAGTTTCGGTAATCTTGAGATCCTCAAAGGGATCAATATCACGATCAACAAGGGTGACATCGTCGCCGTGCTCGGACCCTCCGGTTCCGGAAAGAGCACGTTCCTGAGGTGTCTGAACTGTATGGAGGACCCGACGGAAGGAAGCATCGTTTTCAAAGGCGTAGATATCGCGGATATGAAGGTGGATATCAATGTTCACCGCCGCCATATGGGAATGGTGTTCCAGCATTTTAATCTGTTCAATAATAAGACGGTGCTCCAGAACGTCATGATGGCTCCGGCCTATTTAAGGTGTAAAGATCTGAAAAAAGCGAAGCGGAAGAATATGGCGATCCGCCTGAAAAATACGTTCCGCAGTAATAAAGAGGAATTAATCCCGATCACGGAGACAAAGGAGCGGATCAAAAGTGGCGCGAAAAAGCAGGCGCTGGATCTGTTAAAGAGAATCGGGCTGGACGACAAGGCGAATGTGTATCCGTCCACTCTTTCAGGCGGACAGAAGCAGCGTGTAGCGATCATCCGCTCTTTGGCAATGAACCCGGATGTGATCCTTTTCGATGAGCCGACGTCGGCTCTTGACCCGGAAATGGTAGGAGAAGTGCTTGAGCTGATGAAGGAGCTGGCTCAGGAGGGCATGACCATGGTGGTTGTGACTCACGAGATGGGCTTCGCGCGTGAGGTGGCGTCCCGTGTCATCTTTATGGACGACGGGCAGATCCGTGAGGAAGCACCTCCTGAGGAATTTTTTGAACATCCGAAAGATCCGAGACTGAAAGAGTTCCTTTCGAAGATCCTGTGATCCGGGAACTGTCTGTGAGATCCGGAAGAGGATGTGGACAGAATGTTGATTGAAGGATGAAGGTTTGTAATATTTACGCCGGGATCATGCAGAAGAACCGGCGGGAGGGAGAGCCCTTCCCGCCGGGAGGGAAGCATGGCCCGGCGTGTTCTGTATCAGAGGAGCAGTATCAGCGGCGTGCGCCGGAACTTGAAATGGAGAGAAGAATCGATGAGATATGAACGAATCCGAAAAGCAGTATTTATTGACAGGCCGAACCGTTTCATCGCCCATGTGGAGATGGAGGGCAGCCGGGAGACTGTGCATGTGAAAAATACAGGCAGGTGCGCGGAGCTCCTTGTGCCGGGCAGTACGGTTTATGTCCAGGAGAGTGCAAATCCGGAGCGAAAGACGAAGTGGGATCTGATCGCGGTGGAAAAGGCGGTGGAAAAGGCGGGGGTGAATGGACGCCGGATGATAAATATGGACTCTCAGATTCCGAACCGTGTCGTTGAGGAGTGGATCAGAGAAGGAAATCTGTTCCCGGATGTGGGGCTGATCAGGCCGGAGACGACGTACGGAAGCTCCAGGTTCGATCTGTATGTGGAAGCCGGAGGAAAAAAGATATTTATCGAAGTCAAGGGAGTGACCCTGGAGGAGGACGGCGTGTGCCGTTTCCCGGACGCTCCCAGTGACCGGGCGGTGAAACATGTGGAGGAGCTGATCCGGGCGAAGAAGGACGGATATGAGGCGTATGTGTTCTTTGTGATCCAGATGAAGGACGTGAGATATTTCACTCCGAATACAGACACTCATCCGGCCTTCGCAGAAGCGCTGAAACGGGCAGAGGAGGCGGGGGTAAAGATCCTGGCGTATGACTGTGAAGTAACGCCGGAGAGTATCGCCGTGAGAAACCCGGTAGACGTGGTGCTGAAAAGCCCCCGCCTGAAAGAATGTGTCCCTCTGCTTGTCGAGTGGTTCCGGCAGAATAAGCGGGATCTTCCCTGGCGCAGGAGGATGGATGCGTACAGGGTATGGATCTCGGAGATCATGCTCCAGCAGACCCGTGTGGAGGCGGTCAAACCTTACTACGAGCGGTTTCTGAGAGAACTCCCGGACGTCAAGTCCCTGGCAGAGGTGCCGGAGGACCGTCTCCTCAAACTGTGGGAGGGCCTGGGATATTATAACCGTGCGAGAAATTTAAAAGAGGCCGCGTGCCAGATTATGGAAGAGCATGGCGGTGTGTTCCCGGAGACTTATGAGGAGATCCGGTCACTTAAGGGGATCGGAAACTATACGGCGGGAGCAGTAAGCTCATTTGTCTACCACATCCCGAAACCGGCGGTGGACGGAAATGTTTTCAGAGTGGTGACCAGGATTATGGCGTCTGAGGATGATATCGCCAGAGCGTCCACCCGGACAAAGATCGAATCCGAGGTGGAGGAGGTGATCCCGGCGGATGCACCGGGAGATTTCAACCAGAGTCTGATCGAACTTGGTGCGATCGTCTGTCTGCCGAATGGAAGCCCGAAGTGTGATATCTGTCCGGTGAATCATCTCTGCCTTGCGCATGATCAGGGGAGAGAGACAGAATTCCCGGTGAAGACGAAGGCGAAAAGCAGGAGGATAGAGAAACGGACAGTGCTGATCTTTCGGGATGCGGAGAAGACTGCGGTCAGAAAGAGACCGGATAAGGGACTCCTCGCCGGGCTCTATGAGTTCCCGAATGTGGAAGGCCATTTGAAGCAGGCGGAGGTTGTGGAGTACGCAAAAGAGATGGGGCTTATGCCCGTGCGGGTGAAGCGTCTGGGGCGCGCGAAACATATTTTCAGCCACGTGGAGTGGCATATGACGGGGTATGAGATCCTGGTGGATGAGTTGGAGCGGGGCGAAATGGACGGGATTATATTTGCGGGGCTGGATGAGCTGAAAGAGCACTATCCCATGCCGTCGGCGTTCGATCCGTATATGCCGGATGCGTAGCAGTTCAGCTGTTTAGTTGAATAACACTTTTCTTCAAAAACGTCCGGAAGCGGAGCGGAGTTTTAACAATACGTATTCTGTGAAAAGCGGACGGCCGTTCGATGTTCCGTTCCAGAATCCGGAAAATC
>JAHZHF010000238.1 GCA_019420405.1 Clostridiales bacterium | reverse complement strand
GGGTAAGATCAAAGCACTGGCAGACGCAGCAAGAGAAGCTGGGCTGAATTTCTAGGGAAGGGAGAACACAGATGAGACAGGAACGTATTGATGCTAGTCAGATGGAATTATTAGAAAAAGTGGTATCAATCAAGCGTGTTACCAAGGTTGTTAAAGGTGGTCGTAACTTCAAATTCACAGCTTTAGTTGTTGTCGGCGATGGAAATGGCCATGTTGGTGCAGGTTTGGGAAAAGCCACTGAGATCCCGGAAGCGATCCGCAAGGGAAAAGAGGATGCTATGAAGAAGATGATCGCAGTAACACTTGACAATAACGCAAGTGTGATCCATGATGTGATCGGAAAATTCGGAAGCTCTTCCGTACTCCTTAAGAATGCTCCGGATGGTACCGGTGTGATCGCCGGAGGTCCGGCTCGTGCCGTGATCGAGATGGCGGGAATCAAGAACATCCGTACAAAATCACTGGGATCTAACAATAAGCAGAATGTTGTTCTTGCTACAATCGAGGGTCTTAAGAACACAAAGGCTCCGGAGGATGTTGCAAGACTTCGCGGCAAATCAATTGAGGAGATCATGGGCTAATCGGATAGAATCTGTTATAATATAACTTGTTCTATCCTACAAGGAGGTAAGATTGAAATGGCAAACTTAAAAGTTACATTAGTAAAGTCTACAATCGGAGCCATACCAAAGCATAAAAGAACTGTTGAGGCCCTTGGTCTCAAGAAGACTGGCAGAACAGTCGTACTGCCGGACAATGCAGCTACCAGAGGTATGGTACAGCAGGTAAGACACCTGGTAAAGGTTGAAGAAGAGGCATAAAAAGATAAGGAGGTAACGTCATGGACTTATCAAACTTAAGACCGGCAGACGGTTCAAAACAGAGTGATAATTTCAGAAGAGGCCGTGGACATGGTTCAGGAAACGGCAAGACAGCCGGCAAAGGCCACAAAGGACAGAAGGCGCGTTCAGGTGCCACAAGACCTGGCTTTGAAGGTGGTCAGATGCCTTTATACAGAAGAATCCCGAAGAGAGGATTCACTAACAGAAATTCCAAAACGATCGTTGGAATCAACTTAAGCGCACTTGAGAGATTCGAGGACGGTGCTACTGTATCCGTTGAGACTCTGATCGAGAGCGGTATAGTTAAAAACCCGAGAGACGGGGTTAAAATTCTTGGAAATGGAGAGTTAACTAAGAAGCTTACAGTTCAGGCAAATGCATTCAGTGCAAAAGCTGCTGAGAAGATTGAAGCACTTGGTGGAAAAGCAGAGGTGATCTAATGCTTAAAACAGTACGCAAAGCATTTCAGATTGAGGATATTCGCAGAAGAATTTTCTATACTTTCGTAATGCTTGTTATTGTAAGACTTGGGTCTCAGCTGCCTACACCTGGCGTAGATCCAACTGTTATTCAGGAATTTTTTGCAAGCCAGACCGGTGACGCTTTCAATTTTTTTGAAGCGTTCACCGGCGGTTCGTTTACTAATTTTTCTGTTTTTGCCCTGAGCATCACACCGTACATCACATCTTCCATCATCATGCAGCTTCTCACAATTGCAATTCCAAAACTTGAGGAAATGCAGAAAGAGGGCGAAGAGGGAAGAAAGAAAATTGCTGCGATCACAAGATATGTGACAGTGGCGCTGGCTCTGATTGAGTCAACAGCACTTGCTGTAGGTTTCGGACGCCAGGGACTTCTCGAAGAGTACAACTTTGTGAGCTGTGCGATCGTAGTCTGCACACTTACGGCAGGAAGTGCGTTCCTTATGTGGATCGGTGAGCGAATCACAGAGAACGGCGTAGGGAATGGTATTTCTATCGTGCTCCTGATCAACATCCTTTCCCGTGTACCGAATGACTTCGTCACACTGTACACACAGTTCATGAGTGGAAAGAAAATTGCTCAGGCGGCTCTGGCCGGAGTGATCATCCTCGCGGTGATCCTTGCAGTTGTAATTTTCGTCGTTATCTTACAGAGCGGCGAGAGAAGAATTGCAGTACAGTATTCAAAGAAAGTTCAGGGAAGAAAAACTTACGGCGGACAGTCCACACATATTCCCCTTCGTGTGAACACGGCGGGCGTTATCCCGGTTATTTTTGCATCATCATTGATGCAGACTCCGATCGTGATCGCTCAGTTCCTCGGCAAAGGGAACGGTACAGGGCTGGGCAGTCAGATTCTTGCGGCGATGAACTCCAACAACTGGTGTGATCCGTCCCAGCCGGTATATTCAATCGGACTTGTAGTTTACATCCTGCTCTCCATATTCTTCGCATATTTCTATACATCGATTACTTTCAATCCGATGGAGATCGCGAATAATATGAAAAAGAGCGGTGGCTTTATCCCGGGTATCCGTCCCGGAAAGCCGACGGTTGAATATTTACAGAAGATCCTGAATTATATCATTTTTATCGGCGCATGCGGACTGGTTATCGTTCAGGTAATTCCGTTCTTCTTCAATGGTGTGTTTGGAGCAAATGTTTCTTTCGGAGGAACATCAATCATCATCATTGTCGGAGTTGTGCTTGATACAATCAAGAAGATAGAATCACAGATGCTTGTGAGAAACTATACAGGATTTTTAAATAATAAGGGAAGTAACATGAAAAACAGCTTCCTTGGATATTAAGCCACTTTCAGCTCGCCCTGTTTTATCCTGATCAGGATAAAACGCTGCGGGCTCATGGCTTATATGAAGATAAATTCAGTGATGCGTTTTTACGGACAGCGCCGCTGAGTGAAATAAAATAACTAAATAAGAGATCGGAGGTAAAAGTTATGAAGATCATCATGTTGGGAGCGCCTGGCGCAGGGAAAGGAACTCAGGCGAAGAAGATCGCAGAGAAGTACAGCATTCCGCATATCTCCACGGGGGATATCTTCCGCGCCAACATCAAGAACGGCACAGAACTCGGAAAGAAAGCCAAAACCTATATGGATCAGGGACTTCTTGTGCCGGATGAGCTTGTAGTTGATCTGGTGGTTGACAGAGTAAACCAGGAAGACTGCACGAACGGGTATGTGCTCGACGGGTTCCCGCGCACGATCCCGCAGGCGGAAGCGCTTGACAAAGCCCTCTCGGAGATGGGACAGAAGGTGGACTACGCTATCAACGTGGAAGTTCCGGATGAGAACATCGTGAACCGTATGTCCGGCCGGAGAGCCTGCGTTGACTGCGGCGCAACTTACCATATTGTATACGCCCCGACAGCAAAAGAAGGTGTCTGCGACAAATGCGGCGGCAGTCTGATCCTGAGAGATGACGACAAGCCGGAGACAGTTCTTAAGAGACTGGGCGTTTACCACGAGCAGACACAGCCTCTGATTGATTATTATACCCGGGCGGGCATCTTAAAAGAGGTCGACGGAACTGTCGACATCGACGATGTATTTGCAGCAATCGTTAAGATTCTCGGAGAATAGGTGACTATGAAGCTTGAGCCGGGAATGCTGGCAGTCTCGAAGGCAGGGCGTGACAAAGGGCATGCTTATGCCATAATTGATGCCGGTAAAGAATATGTATATGTGGCGGACGGGGAGTTAAGACCTCTCCGCCATATGAAACGGAAAAACACGAAACACCTTCAGCCGGTACTGAGGGTGAGACTGGACGGGACGCCGGACGATGCGGCGGTCCGTGAGATCATCAGGATATTTAATCAGAAAAATAACTCAGAGAAATCGTCCTGAGAGCAGGACAGCATATGAGAGCCGGGGGAACAGATCCGGTGCAGGAGGATTATATATGTCAAAAGCTGACGTAATTGAAATCGAGGGAGTTGTAGTAGAGAAGCTCCCGAACGCAATGTTTAAAGTGGAGCTGGAGAATGGACACATTGTTCTGGCTCACATCAGCGGAAAGCTGAGAATGAACTTTATTAAAATTCTGCCGGGAGATAAGGTGACACTTGAGATGTCTCCGTATGATCTGAGCAAGGGAAGAATTATCTGGAGAGATAAATGACCGAAAGCAACTTAGTGAAAGCGAGGCAAAGCCGAAGCTTGAACTTAGTGCGAGGTCGTTCCGTGAGATTGGCGAGGTGTTTTCGAGCCTAGCGAACGGAACTTCCTTGAAAGAAATTAGCGTGAAAGAAATTAGTGAATTAGTAGTTGACTTAAAGGTGCATTTGGTGCTATACTGTCAAATGGTCACTATTGGGAAGGTGTGCCCATTTGACCGTTAATTGTAGGCAGAGCAAAGAAGGGAAGGAGGATTTGACATGAAGGTTAGATCATCAGTAAAACCAATTTGTGAAAAATGCAAGATTATTAAAAGAAAAGGAAGCGTCAGAGTAATCTGTGAGAATCCGAAGCACAAACAGCGTCAGGGTTAATATACCTGATGAGGGCAGGCTGATAAACGCAGTCTGTGCTTAGTGTGAAGCCCGTTCGGCGAGCACGGCAGGAGATGCCGGGCTTAGTGAAACGAACGAGCATAATGGATTATGCATTGATTTAGGCGGCTGACAGCATGATACACACGGTTGTGTGTAGAGCTGTTTAATATACAGTAAGGATACACCGCACCTGTAAACAGGTACCGCAGGGCGCGTGTTCTGTATATTGCTTCTAATACCCGGCGTTTGCATTGGCGGATTGTAAGACAATTCGTGCCGGGAAAGGGCGTGATTTCATCACTTTCGCGCCTGGGCTGGGATATCGGGACAGAAGATATGAATCAGGAAAGAGCCCGGTAGGATGCAGGTTATCAGGACAGAAGAAATTCTGCAGAGCATCCGCAGCCTCAGTTAAAGTAGATATCAAAAAAGAAAATGGAGGAAAGACACATGGCTCGTATTGCAGGTGTAGACTTACCAA
>JAHZHF010000237.1 GCA_019420405.1 Clostridiales bacterium | reverse complement strand
ATCCGGTACTTTGTAGTTTCCCTTATTCCCTGGAGCGAAGCCCTGAGCCGTCCTCCATCCCCGCAGAATACCTTTGAGAATCATCACTGTTTTCGGACGTTTTTCATACGGGAGTTAGTGAACTTTATAGCTGAACTGTTATTATTTGAGAAATGAGGTAATGTGAATCATGAAGAAGGAAAACAGAAAGATGGCTCAGGAGCGCCGCGCCAAAGAACGCAGAAAGAAAGAACTCCAGCGCAAAATCAGCAAGGTGCTTGTGATCGGTATTCCCATCATAGCAGTAATTATCCTCGTGATTGCAATCATCGTAACGTCTGATTCCTCCAGCTCAGACAAAGGCTCTTCCAGTTCGGACAATGGCTCGTCCACATCTCAGACAGACGAAACGTCCGGTGAAGACAGCTCTTCTGACACGGCATATTCCACGGATACTTCCCTCACTGTTGAGGACGGGGATACGGTAAATATCGACTATGTCGGCAGCGTGGACGGAGTGGAATTCGAGGGCGGAAATACACAGGGCCAGGGTACAGACCTTGTGATCGGTTCCGGAAGTTACATTGACGACTTTGAAGACCAGCTCATCGGCGCACACCCCGGCGACCAGGTGGAGGTTACCGTGACATTCCCCGATCCGTATCAGAACAACACGGACCTGAGTGGAAAAGAGGCTGTATTTGAAGTTACAGTGAATGGAATCTACAAATAAGATCCCATAAATAATTTTTAAAGGCAGGAAACGGAAATGTCTCCTGCCTGTTCATATTCACGATTTTCTTTTAAGCTGATTCAGCTCTTCTTTCTCCTCTTTGCTCACCCGGTACGACTCCCTGATCTTCTGGATCGCCTTATTATGTGTGAAGTCATCCATCGTATTATTTTCAAGCAGCGCCCTTGTTTTCTCCGGAAATTTCACATAGCAGACCTGAATCGTCCAGGCCACTCCCATCTTCGTATAGTAGCCCTCATGCCGGATCTCATTACAGAGTGAAAGTATCTCATCAATATGTGTCTCGTCCACAAAGTGGGACATCATTGCCACGATCATGTACCTGAGTTCGAACTCTTCTTTGCTGTCTTTGAATCCAAGAAGATAGGGAAACCAGTAGTCCGGCTCCTTTTTCATGAACTTATAGCCATTCACGCAGCTGTCGCATACCGCCCAGTTCTGAATATGCGGAACAAAGCGGTCCAAATAGCTTCTTCTCTCTTCCCGCTCCATTTTTGCCGCCCCGATCACCAGCCCGGCCAGCATGGTCTCCTCGTGAAAGGAGTCCTCGCCAAGCTCGCCCAGAACTTCGTCCAGATATGTCCTGAAATCTTCTTTCGCAATCTCTTTTGCCAGCTTACGAAGCGCCGGCAGGCGGATTCCCAGAACATGTTTCACGCCCGGAATCAGCTTCTGATTAAATTCTTTATAATCTGTCTCAGCAAGGCTGTGCATCCTCTCTCTAATTACTTCTATCATTCTCTGCTCCTCATCTTCCCCGGTTAACTCAAATTCTGTTTACGCCTTTTCGTCCTTTTTTACGAGTTCCATATATTTCATAAATCCCTGTTCATATTCCTCCGGATAGGACAGGCCGAGGCTCTCTGCCGTCAGCTCCGCCACTTTATGAAAAAGCCCGCAGGAATTTTTTATGGACTGCCAGAAATGCTCATAACTCCCGTCCGGAAACGTCTGCGTATACGACAGATAAATATCTTCCGGCAGATACCGCTTAAAATATTTATTCTGTTTTCCGCATGAGACAGAATAGTCCGTTCTGCTTCCGGCAAACCATCCCAGCATGATTTCCAGCATCGGATGTGACTGTGTATAATAGGTTGACATGGCGAAAGGAAGCTCATCGCGCAGTATTCCTTTGGCAACATCACACAGCGACCAGAAAAATTCATTGCAGCACCCGCGAAATCTTGTCTCCGCAGGTTTTCTGACATAGAATTCTTCATCTGTCGGCGGCGGCAGTTTCGGAAGGCATCCCGCCTTATCTAAGAGTGGAAGGAAAAGCTTATTCCTGTTTTTTCCGCTTTTCATAGCATCTACCGTTTCCACTCCGATATCAATACGGTTTCCGTCTGAAAACATCAGCAGCCAGGAATATGTTTCCTCATAATTGCCGCGCAGCCCAAGCGGCCATAAAAATATCGAGGACTTATCCGAAAAGTTACCGGGAACTCCATCTGAAAAATTTGTCGGAATCACATCGGGAAGAAAAGAGAAACTTATGATTGCAGCCAGCCCAGAGTGCAAATCACCCATGACAATTTTTTACTTTTTTGACTCCTCATCAGTATCCCCCTCCAATCCACTGCATTAAAATGAGGAAACCGTACTCATGATACAGCTTCATGCCATATCCGAGCACGGTTTCCTTCTGCTGCATGATTTTCCGGATCTTACATCAGATAAGACCGGGAAATCACTCTTTGCTCTTCAGATACTCGTCGATTCCCTTTGCTCCGGCTTTTCCTGCGCCCATGGCAAGGATAACCGTAGCCGCACCTGTCACAGCGTCTCCACCTGCGAACACGCCCTCTTTGGAAGTCTGTCCGTTCTCTTCATCTGCAACGATACATTTTCTGCGGTTCGTCTCCAGACCTTTCGTTGTGGAGGAAATCAGCGGGTTCGGGGAAGTACCCAGAGACATGATTACTGTATCAACCTCAATATCGTACTCTGAACCCGGGATCTCTACCGGACGTCTTCTTCCGGACGCATCCGGCTCGCCCAGTTCCATCTTGATCACAGTCATGCTTGTGATATTTCCATTCTCATCCACATTGATCTTCTTCGGATTCGTCAGAAGGTCGAAGATAACGCCCTCTTCCTTCGCGTGGTGAACCTCTTCTACTCTGGCCGGAAGCTCTGCTTCACTTCTTCTGTACACGATATGCACGTCAGCGCCAAGACGAAGTGCAGTTCTTGCAGCGTCCATCGCAACGTTTCCGCCGCCGACAACTGCAACCTTCTTTCCTGCTGCGATCGGTGTATCGTAAGAATCATCAAACGCCTTCATCAGGTTGCTTCTTGTCAGGTACTCATTTGCAGAGAATACTTCGTTCGCATTCTCTCCCGGGATGCCCATGAACATCGGAAGTCCGGCTCCAGAACCGATGAACACGGCCTCAAATCCCTCTTCTTCCATAAGCTGGTCGATCGTTGTGGACTTTCCGATTACAACGTTTGTCTCAAACTTAACGCCCAGCTCTTTTACTTTCTCGATCTCTTTTGCAACGACTTTCTGCTTCGGCAGACGGAACTCCGGAATACCGTATACAAGCACGCCGCCCAGCTCATGCAGGGCCTCGAATACTGTCACGTCGTATCCCATCTTCGCCAGGTCGCCCGCACAGGTAAGTCCGGACGGACCGGAACCGATAACGGCAACCTTGTGTCCGTTCTTTGTCTCTGCACCTACCGGCTTAATATCATTCTCCAGCGCATAGTCCGCAACGAATCTCTCCAGCTTTCCGATCGAAACCGGCTCGCCCTTGATACCGCGGATACATTTGCCCTCGCACTGTGACTCCTGGGGGCAGACACGCCCACAGATCGCCGGAAGTGCGCTGGACTTTCCGATTACTTTATATGCCTCTTCGATATTTCCTGCTTTTACTTCCTGGATAAACGCCGGGATATCAATAGATACCGGACATCCCTGAACACACTTTGCATTCTTGCAGTTCAAGCATCGTGTCGCCTCATCCATCGCCTCTTCCAGATTGTAGCCAAGGCAGACTTCCTCAAAATTTGTTGCGCGTACCTTTGGGTCCTGTTCTCTGACAGGAACCTTCTTTAACATATCTGCCATTATTCGTCACCTCCGCAATGTCCGCATCCGCCGTGATGGGTATCTCCCTCCTGGAGTTTTAACATTGCACGGCCCTCCGCTGTCTTATACATCTGGCTTCTCTTCATCGCCTGGTCGAAGTCTACAAGATGTCCGTCAAACTCCGGTCCGTCAACGCAGGCAAACTTGATCTCGTCGCCTACCTGAAGCCTGCAGGCTCCACACATACCGGTTCCGTCAACCATGATCGGATTCATGCTGACAATCGTCGGGATCTCCAGCTTCTTTGTCAGCAGGCAGACAAATTTCATCATAATCATCGGCCCGATTGCAACGCAGACGTCATACTTATTTCCGTTGTTCACCAGCTCTTCCACCATAGTCGTAACCATGCCGGCATGTCCGTATGTACCGTCATCAGTACACGGATAGTAATTTCCTGCGACAGCCTTCATCTCATCCTCGAGAATCAGCATGTCCTTCGTCTTTGCTCCAACGATCACATCGGCTTTGATGCCGCGCTCATGGAGCCATTTTACCTGCGGGTATACAGGAGCCGCGCCGACGCCGCCGGCTACAAAGAGCATCTTCTTATTCTTAAGTGTCTCCAGATCCTCATGGACAAACTCAGATGCACATCCGAGCGGTCCTGTGAAATCACGGAAATAATCCCCTTCTTTTAAGCTGCCCATCTTCGTTGTGGAAGCTCCCACTTCCTGAACAACGATGGTGATCGTCCCTGCTTCTCTGTCATAATCACAGATGGTAAGCGGGATACGCTCGCCTTTTTCGTCCATCTTTACAATAACAAACTGGCCGGGCTGACAGTGCTGCGCAACACGCGGTGCATGTACATCCATTAAAAAGATTTTGTCAGCCAGCTTTTCTGCCTTCATTATCTGATACATGGTTCTCCTCCTTGCAAAATTTCGCTCATTTAATATAATACGTCAAACTTCGCGTAATATCAAGTATAAGATCAGCTATTTAGTGCACTAACATTTTCTGTTAAATGCGTCCGGAATCAGAGCAGA
>JAHZHF010000236.1 GCA_019420405.1 Clostridiales bacterium | reverse complement strand
GGTTTTACATCCTCCCAGGAGGGAATAATCAGAATGTCATCCACATAGAACTGGTGGAAATACTGCTTCCAGTTATTCACCCAGTCCACATCTTCCGTCTCCGACTCCTCGATCAGGCACTCTCCCACATCCACGTAAGCGGACATCTCACTCAATTCTCTGCGCACATCGGCCAGAATCTTTTCCTGGTCTTCCTCTGGGTCTAAATAGAAGCTTAGGTAGGCCACGCCGTCGTCCTCCCCGATCTGGGGAAGGATGTCCACAAACATCTGCTCCTTATCTGACTGGGACAGAGGGATCTTATCCTCGATCTCCACCCCCTGAATCCCAAGATCCATAAGCATGCTGCTGACGATATCTTCCGCCTCAGTCGTCGTTTTGAGTCTGTATTTCTTCCATTTCATTTTCTCTTTTCCTCCTGCTCTCCTGCCCTAATCTCCCTGCGTTTCTCTCTCAAACCAGAGATTCAGGTCTACATTTGCATTGATCCCGGGAACCACGCCCGTTTCGCTGTACTGCCACACTTTGTATTCATAAGGGTTCTGTGGGATCTCGTGGTAGTCCGCATACCAGAAATCATATCCGGCAAGTTCCTCCATATCAAGGGTGAAGGACATCCATTTCAGATTAGAATAGATCATCGTATCATATCCGTCATGTTCCACTGTCTCACAGAAAACCTTGCAGTAATTTGTAAAATCCTGATCCGTATTTTCGTCTGTGCGCGCCGTATCCCACTTAATCTCTTCTGTATCATATATCACCGGCCCGGTGACCTCATAGGGGCGGATATGCTTTAAAACAAATTCCGCTTCCTCCACCGCTTCTGCGGCGCTCGTCGCCTGGGAGAAAAAGTAGACTCCCGCATCAAGTCCGGCCGAGAGCGCCCCCTGTATATTCTGATCATACATGGCATCCAGCACAAGCTCGCCGCCCTCTCCGTACGCACGGTACCCCAGCCGGACGAAAACGAACTCCACGCCGGCCTCTTTCACCTGCTGCCAGTCGATCTCTTCCCCCTGGAACTCCGAGACATCAATACCGAACCGGGCGGTGATCCCGTTCTCCTCGTCTGTATAGCTCTTATACCCGGTCTCTTCGTCCGTCTCAAGAAGGCTGAAATCGTAAGTGTTCAGGGGAACATCCTCAAGCAGAGGCGCCTCATAACAGTTTTCCTCCACATCCTGAAAGGAATAATACTTTCCCCCGTCTTTTTCGTATATGGACACCCCGCCTTTTTCGCTCTCCTCTTCAGGATACTCAGCCACGCCTCCCTCTGCCGCAGAATAAGGGCTCAGTCTTCCGCCGGCAGAAACAGCAAGAAAAATCAACACGCATATACAGGCCGCGATTTCTGCTGCCCTGCGTCCCCCTGCCCCTGTCAGCCCAAACTTCATATCTATCCTCCAATCTGTGACATCTCTCTTGTTTCAAGCGGCATCGCCGCTGTTTCATTTCCCTCGTTATCTCTGCCTTCTCCCGTCCCGGGAGCCTCAAACCGGTGCCCGGAAGGTTTCCGGAAGACCGCACGCTGCAATGCCTCGCGAAGCTGCTCGTCAGTCTGCTCTTCCGCTCTTAATATTTTTCTGAGATCCACACCGGTATCATACTGCAGACAGGGCTTGATCATTCCCTCTGAGGTCAGGCGGATGCGGTTGCAGGAACCGCAGAATTTGTGCGTCACCGCACTGATGAAACCGATCCGGCCTCTCATGCCCTCAAACTGTATATAGGAAGCAGGACCGTTCCCAACGCTTCCTTTCACTCGCCCGGCCTTCCCGAACCTGCGTTCAAGAATTGCCTGTATCTCCTCTCCGGTTCTCCCGGCGAATTCTCTGCCCATCCCGATGGGCATCATCTCGATAAACCTGACGTCGATCTTCCGGTCTTGTGCCAGAAGCGCCATCCGGATATATTCCTCTTCCTCCGGAAGATAACCTTCACCTTCGCACTCCGCCGCCTGACGGAGCGGGACACAATTCACCCGCACTGCAAGCTGCGGACAGGAACAGGCGGCATTAAGCCCTGCAAGCGCATCCTCCAGCCTTCCCAGGCGGGTAATCCTGTGGTATCGTTCTGCATCCAGCGTGTCAATACTAATATTAACTGCATCAAGGCCATTAGAAACTAATTCGTTTATTTGTTCACGCAGCAAAATCCCATTTGTCGTCAGAGTCACTTGCTCAATGCCGGGGATCGCCTTCAGCATTCCCACAAGATCCGGAAGTCCTTTCCTGACCAGCGGTTCGCCTCCCGTCAGCTTGATCCTGCTGATTCCAAGCTCCGCTCCCGCGCGGCAGATGCGCACGATCTCATCGAAGGTCAGAATGTCCCTGTGTGAAACGCACGGAATCCCCTCCTCAGGCATACAGTAAACACAGCGGAGATTGCAGCGGTCTGTCACAGAAACCCTAATATATGTAATCTCTCTGTCAAACTGATCTCTCATCGCCCGCACTCACCTGCTCTTCCTGTCAAAATCCCCAGGCCGTGATCGAGCGACGGCAGAACTGCCTCCAGATTTTCCTTCACAGCTTTCGTACTTCCGGGAAGGGTGATAATCAGAGTCTGCCCGCGGATCACAGACACACCGCGGCTTAACATGGCCCGGGGAGTCACTTTCAGAGATGCAAGGCGCATGGCCTCCGCAATCCCCGGCACATTTTTATCCGCCACGGCAAGGGCCGCTTCCGGCGTACAGTCCCGCGGGGAGAGCCCGGTACCGCCGGTAGTGAAAACAATATCCATTCTATCTTCATCACACAGTTGACACAGACAGTTTTCTATTTCTTTCTGTTCATCAGGAAGAAGAACGGTTTTCTTCACCTCATACCCGGCCTCTTCCAGCATTTGGCAGAGCAGAGGTCCGCTTTTGTCCTCACGCTCTCCCGCATATCCCTTATCGCTCAGCGTCACTACTGCCGCTTTCCATCTGTAACCTTCCATGTTCCACACTCCATTTTTAAAGTATATTCCGCTCTTTTTTATGCAGGTCGTTATACACATCCCCGCTCTTTCCTCCGGTTTTTTTCACCAGATATATCTCTCCGATCTCCATGGACTTATCCATGGCCTTGCACATATCATAGACAGTAAGGAGAGCTACGCTCACCCCGGTCAGAGCTTCCATCTCCACTCCGGTTTTCCCTGTCACCTTCACTGTACATGTGCAATAGATCGCACACTCCTCTTCCTCCATCTCAAAGTTCACCCGGCAGTTGGTTATGGGCAGGATATGACACATGGGGATCAGATCAGACGTCCGCTTCGCCCCCATAATTCCGGCTGTGGCCGCCACGCCGAGCACATCGCCCTTCCCGACTGTTCCCTCCTGAACAGCCCGGAACACATCCCGGTTCACTGTGATCTTTCCTCGGGCCCGCGCCTCCCTCTGGGTGTCATTTTTTCCGGTCACATCTACCATAATCGCCTTGCCGTTTTCGTCAAAATGTGTAAGTCCCATATCGCACCTCTCTTTTGATCTTCATGTATTTTAGCACAGTTCATTCCCGGTGTCTATTTCCGGGTTACAGTTCAGTTGAGCAGCCGCAATCTCCAGCAGCTCACGCTCGCTCTGCGCGTCCCCCGGATAAGGATATGACTGCACCACCTTCTCAAACTGCCTCCGAATCTTCTCTGCTTTCTCTCTGTCATTTTCTGCAATCAGCGCATAAGCGTACTGTACTCTTAAAATCTGAGGATAGTTCTTCATCTGCTTTAATATCTTCTGCAGATTCTTATCTTTCCACTGATCCAGGACTTCTTTTCTGCGCTCCCCGAGCAGTTCGCAGTATATCCTCTCGGGAATCAAAAGATACCTGTGCAGGCCGATTAACGCCGAATCCGTTTCAAGCAGACGGTCGGTCAGGTCTGCGGCTTCCACGAATTTATGCTCATCCATCAGACGCCCCACTGTAGTTACGCGCCTTGCCGCTGTCATAGCGCATTTCACGCCTTCCTCATCCGGAATGTCAAACCATTCTTCCGGCATATCTTTCACCCGGATGCCCCTGGCCATTTGTTCGTTCTCTTTCATCTGCACCCAGAAGCTGTACATCTCATCACCGCTTCTGCCGATATCCAGGATATTGCGTCCGTCGTTATTGAGCATGGCAAGCTTGAACGGAATGCCATTTACAGCGGCAAGCCACAATCCCACCGCAGCCATAACTCCAAAAAAGAGAGCCAGATACCAGTTTCCCCTCAGGACATATGCAAGCAGAATCGACACAGCACTCACGATCAGGTTCATAAGAGCTCCGCCCAGGTTATAGAGCACATAAGGCAGTTTCCCATCCTTCATATCCGGCGGTCCCATCAGGCACTGCCCGCCCGTCCCCGCCAGGGAAAATCTTTTCAGCCGGATCTTTCCGTCCAGTCTGATCCACATGAAACTGCCGACCCGGTAAGACACGAAGCGGTATCCTGTCAGGAGGCCGCAAATCATGTGTCCGGCTTCATGGAGGGCTACCTGGAGAAAGAAGGCGATATATATGTATAGAACTGTTATGATAATAATCAGTAAAACATCCAGAAAACTCCCGTTTCCCCCGGAGTTTGCGTCCGCCCACGCCGCGATGGCGTATCCGCCTGCCCCTCCGAGCAGCATAGCGGCGGCGAGTCCGACAATTCCGATAATTCTGCCGCGGATTTTCCCTTTCTTTTTATCCGAATGATTATTCTGCCTGTTTCCTGTTTGAGCCATGTATTTCGTCCTCTAATTTCCCAAAATTTCCACATCGTTTTTATTTGTGGGTTTCCTATTCATGATAACATACCCGTGGAAGGAACTCCAGCTATAAAGTTCAATAACGTTTTTCGTCAAAATGAGTCCGGAAGTGGAGCCGA
>JAHZHF010000235.1 GCA_019420405.1 Clostridiales bacterium | reverse complement strand
CTCTTCGGCCTGTTAGATTTTCCGGATTCTGGAACGGAACATCGAACGGCTGTCCCCTTTTCACAGAATACGTATTGTCAAAACTTCGCTCCGCTTCCGGACACATTTTGACAGAAAACGTTAATGAACTAAATAGCTGTATTGTTACAAAGAGAAAACACCTGTTGACCATACCGACTCCCAGGAGGTATAATGTGACCACAGTCCACACATGCGCCATCTAAGATAGAGAACACTGCGCAAGCTTGCTTGCAAACAGTGCTCTCTATCTTAGATGGGATATGGCGGACGCCATATCAGCGAGACGGAGTGAAGCGGAGGCGAGCTGCGCATGGGGATATGAAAAAACAGAGGATGGAACAGCATGATTAAGAGCATGACGGGATTCGGAAGGTGCGAGATCCAGAAAGAATCCAGAAAATTTACCGTTGAATTAAAGAGTGTGAATCACCGATATCTTGATGTGAATATCAGGATGCCGAAGAAACTGAACTTCTTTGAGACGTCAATAAGGACGCTTCTCAAGTCTTATGCAAACAGAGGAAAGGTAGATATCTTTATTACTTATGAGGATCTTTCCCAGACCCAGGTTTCGGTGAAATACAATGCGGCTGTCGCAGGAGAATACGTGAAATATTTCGAGAAAATGGCGGAAGAATTCGGACTTGAAAATGACATCCGGGTTTCTACTCTGGCACGTTTCCCGGAAGTATTTTCCATGGAAGAGCAGTCTGAGGACGAAGAGGAACTCTGGAACGGACTGAAGGAAGCGCTGGAGGGTGCGTTTGCACAGTTTGTTGAGACCAGGAAGACAGAGGGTGAGAATTTAAAGAGAGACATTCTCATGAAGCTGGACGTTCTGGAAAATGAGATCAGTTTCATAGAAGAGAGATCTCCGCAGATTATCGCTGAATACCGGGCGAAACTGGAGGAGAAGATGAAAGAGCTCCTGGCGGACACGCAGATCGAGGACAACCGGATCGCGGCGGAAGTGATTCTTTTTGCGGACAAGATCTGTACGGATGAAGAAGTTGTAAGATTAAAAAGCCATATCAAACATATGAGAAGTACGCTGGAAGCTGACGCTGAGATCGGACGGAAGCTCGACTTTATCGCTCAGGAGATGAACCGGGAGGCCAATACGATTCTTTCCAAGGCAAATGACATCGAAGTGTCAGATCGGGCAATCAGTCTGAAAACAGAGATTGAGAAGATAAGGGAACAGATACAGAATATAGAATAGTAAGAGTAAATGCAATAGAAGGAATGAATATAGAAGGAAGAGAGTTATGAACGGAAAAGGAATATTGATTGTCGTATCCGGTTTTTCCGGGTCCGGCAAGGGGACTCTGATGAAGGAGCTGCTGTCAAGATACCCGGATACATATGCGCTGTCTATTTCGGCTACGACGCGTAAGCCCAGGGAAGGAGAGGTGGACGGAAGAGAGTATTTCTTCATTTCAAAAGATGAATTTGAAAAAATGATTGCCAAAGGTGATCTGATAGAGTATGCTAAATACGTGGAAAATTACTATGGCACGCCGCGGAAGTACGTGGAACAGAAGCTGGAAGAGGGAAAAGACGTGATCCTTGAGATCGAGATCCAGGGCGCATTAAAAGTTAAAAAGGCGTTTCCGGATACCCTGCTTCTCTTTGTTACACCTCCGACCGCCAGGGAATTACAGTCCCGTCTTGTGGGGAGGGGCACCGAGACTATGGACGTGATCCGGTCAAGGATGAACCGTGCCTGCGAGGAGGCGGAAGGAATGGACAGCTACGATTACCTGATCGTAAACGACAACCTGGATTCCTGCGTGGAAGAAATGCACGAGATTATCCAGGGCGAGCACCGCAGGAGCTTCCGCAATCAGACATTCATGAAAGAAATAAAAGAAGATTTAGAGAGATTGAAAGGAGAAGATTGAATATGCTGCACCCATCTTACACAGATTTGATGAAAGTAGTAAACAAAGATGTAGAGGAAGGGGATTCTAAGATCGTCAACAGCCGTTATTCTATTGTGATGGCTACATCAAAGCGCGCGAGACAGCTTATCGGCGGAGACCTTCCGCTGGTCAATGCAAAGGCGGGAGAGAAACCCCTGTCGATTGCAATTGAGGAGCTGAACAGCGGGAAGCTGAAAATCCTCGCTGAGAACGCGGAAGAGTAAGAATTCAGACAGGCAGATGCACGTGAGGTATCTGCCTTTTTTGCGAAACGGAGAAATGTGTATGAAGATATTGTTTATCTCTCTGGGATGCGACAAGAATCTGGTGGACACGGAAGTGATGCTGGGGCTTCTCGCATCCAGAGGGTATGAGATGACAGATGATGAGACAGAGGCGGATATCATTGTGATCAATACGTGCTGTTTCATCCACGACGCCAAGGAGGAGAGTATTCAGAATATCCTGGAGATGGCGGAGTATAAAAAAGAAGGAAAGGTAAAGGCGCTGATCGTGACCGGATGTCTGGCTGAGAGATACCGTCAGGAGATACTTGACGAGATACCGGAGGTGGATGAGGTGCTTGGCACGACAGCCTATGACCGGATACTGGATGCGGTGGATATGGCGCTTGAGGGAAAACAGGAAGTAATGCTCTCAGAGCTTGACGCCCTCCCGCTCCCGGATACAAAAAGGCTGGTTACGACGGGAGGACATTTCGCATATTTGAAGATTGCAGAAGGATGCGATAAACACTGTACCTACTGTATTATCCCGAAGATAAGGGGAAATTTCCGCAGCGTTCCCATGGAGCGTCTTGTCAATGAAGCGAGAAATCTTGCGGAACAGGGAGTGAAGGAGCTGATCCTTGTGGCTCAGGAGACAACCCTCTACGGGAAAGATCTGTACGGAGAGAAGTCTCTCCACAGACTGGTCAGAGAATTGTGTAAGATCAGCGGAATCCGCTGGATAAGGATTCTCTACTGTTACCCGGAGGAGATCACGGACGAACTCATTCAGGTTATGAAAGAGGAGCCGAAGGTCTGTAACTATCTGGACCTCCCGATCCAGCACGCCAGCAACGCGATATTAAAGCGAATGGGCCGCAGAACGTCAAAGCAGGAGCTGGTGGATATTATCGGGAAACTCAGAAAGGAGATCCCTGATATCTGCCTCAGGACAACGCTGATCACCGGGTTCCCCGGGGAAACACAGGAGCAGCACGAGGAGCTGATGGAATTTGTAGATGAGATGGAGTTTGACCGTCTGGGCGTATTTACCTACTCACCAGAGGAAGGAACTCCTGCGGCGGAGATGCCGGATCAGATCGACGAAGAGCTCAAGGAAGACAGGCAGGCCGAACTGATGGAGCTTCAGCAGGAGATCGCATTTGACAATGCGGAGCGCATGACCGGCCAGGAAGTGCTTGTGATGATTGAGGGGAAGGTGGCCGACGAAAACGCATACGTGGGCCGTACTTACCGGGATGCTCCGAATGTGGACGGACTGATCTTTATTAATACAGACGAGGAACTTATATCCGGTGATTTTGCGAGAGTAAAGGTAACCGGAGCTTTAGACTATGATTTAATAGGAGAATTGTTATGAATTTACCAAATAAACTGACTGTACTTCGGGTTATCATGGTGCCGTTTTTTGTTTTCTTTATGCTCACAGATGTGGGAGGCGCTGCAAATAAATGGATTGCGCTTGCGCTCTTTGTGATTGCCAGCCTGACGGATATGCTGGACGGAAAGATCGCGAGAAAATATAATCTGGTGACAAATTTCGGAAAGTTTATGGATCCGCTGGCAGATAAGCTTTTGGTCTGCTCTGCAATGATCTGCCTGATCCCTGTGGGAAAACTGGATGCAGCGATTGTAATTGTCATTATTGCAAGAGAATTTATCATCAGCGGATTCAGGCTGGTTGCTTCTGACAATGGAATCGTCATTGCGGCAAGCTACTGGGGCAAGTTTAAGACCGTATCCCAGATGGCGATGATTATTGTCCTGATCGCTGACTTCGGAGGTGTGTTCGATCTGATCGGAACTGTGTTAATCTGGCTTGCCGTGGCGCTGACAGTGATTTCCCTTATTGATTATGTGTGGAAGAACCGTGAGGTGCTGACAAAGGGAGGTATGTAAGATGGCAGCGGAACTTGAAAGGCCACTGGAAGAACAGGTTGTGGAACTGCTCGCGGCCCGTGGTCTTACCGTGACTACGGCAGAATCCTGTACAGGAGGACTGATCGCGGGGACGCTGGTCAATGTGGCTGGCGCTTCGGATGTGCTCAATGAAGGATATGTGACCTACTCTAATGAGGCGAAAGAGCGTCTGGTGGGAGTAAGTCATGAGACACTTGAAAAATACGGCGCCGTGAGCCCGCAGACAGCCCGGGAGATGGCCGAGGGAGCAGCAAAGGCGGCGGGAGCGGATGCAGCCCTGAGCGCTACCGGAATCGCCGGACCGGGCGGCGGAACAGAAGAAAAACCGGTGGGACTTGTCTATATCGGCTGTTACTTAAATGGGAAGACCAGCGTAGAAGAGTGCAGATTTACGGGAGACCGGATGGAAAATAGGATGCATACGGTGGAGACGGCGCTTAAGATGCTAAAGTCATGTCTGCAGGAGGATTTCAGCTATTTAGATCACTAACATTTCCCGTTAGATCACGTCCGGAAGCGGGGCGGAACGTTTAGAAAAGCGTATTCTGATGAAGGAACAGGAGTTCCATGCTTCGTTCCGGAATCTGGGAAGGATCTAAGAATCCGAAGAGTTGTTTAATGGCAAAGCGGCGCGCAGGGCAACTCGTTTCACTCAAACAATCCCTGCGCACCGCTTAACAACACCTCTTCGTCTTCTAAGATCTTCCAGCAGATTCCTCCAAAGGCGCATGTCCCTCCTGTCCCTCCCTCAGAAAG
>JAHZHF010000234.1 GCA_019420405.1 Clostridiales bacterium | reverse complement strand
GGCCGCGCCTTACTTCTGGAAGCTATATATTCATTAACT
This sequence comes from Clostridiales bacterium, assembly GCA_019420405.1. Classification (GTDB taxonomy): domain Bacteria; phylum Bacillota; class Clostridia; order Lachnospirales; family Lachnospiraceae; genus Mediterraneibacter. Next base: position 4,834 of record JAHZHF010000234.1, on the reverse strand, counting down.
TCCGTCTTAAAAAACTTAGAAAACAGCCCTATTTCGACAAAGATTCTGCGGGGATGGAGGATGGCGAGGGGCGCCTTCGGAAGGGGATTAGTGAAACTTAAAGTACCGGATATGGATGTTAGGGCAGACGGGGCGCTTGTCTGAGCGTCAGCGAGTTAAGCCCCGGCTGTCTTTGTTTTTAATCCGTATCCGGTACTTTGTAGTTTCCCTTATTCCCTGGAGCGAAGCCATGAGCCGTCCTCCATCCCCGCAGAATACGTTTGAAAATCAGCTCTGTTTTCGGATGTTTTGCAAAAGGACGTTAGTGAACTAAATAGCTGAACTCCCCCATATCATAAGATACTCCGCTTCCCCAGTCATCTCATCCGTAGATTCTTCCCGTATCTGAAATCCTTCCCTCAGATAAAACTTCACCGCTCCACGGTTTTTCTGATATACGTTCAGCGTCAGCTCTCCCTTTTTCTTTTTTGCAAAATCGAGAAGCGCTTTCCCGATTCCGCTGGACTGAGCGTCCTTTCTGACAAAGATTCCTTCCACATACCGGTCATTCAGGCCGATAAATCCCTGTATCCCATTTTTTTCTTCATCCTCGAAAACATACACTTCCGCCTCCGGGAGCATCCCTTTTACAGACTCAAAGTTCTCCTCCCAGTATCCTGCGGGAATGAAGCTGTGCGCTTCCAGGTTCGTTTCCAGCCAGATTTTCGCGACTGTACTGATATCAGACGCATCCAGACTTCTTATCTTCCCCATACTTTTCCTTTCTTCATCCCCTTTTCCTGCGGGCTGATTCAATCCAGAGCCGCCTGGCTTATAATGTAGAATTCCTCCTGGCTCGGCATCCATTTTTTCTCCATCGGCTCCAGGCTGTCATCAAACTTTATCGCTTCCTCTTCTTTGACATTCATGACGGGGCTGTCAGAATAATACCATCTTCTCCCGTCCAGAGCTCCCGGTGCCAGTTCTTTTACCAGCATCCCCGCAGGATATCTTCCGCCCTCCACACAGACATTGTGTTTCTTGCAGCTCACAAATCCTCTGGCCACATAATTTGCCGGACTTCCGAATATCACAATCACGTCGTACCCAAGCTGTGCTGCCTTCTGGAATGAATGTTCCATAAGCATTTTCCCGTAACCCATGCGCTGGTATTCCGGCAGGATGCTCACCGGGCCGAACGTCAGTATCTCTTTCACATTCCCGCTCTCATCCGTCAGTTTTGCTTTTGTGTACATAATGTTTCCGATCACCCGGCCATCCAGCTCCGCCACAAAGTCCAGCTCCGGGATAAAGTCCTCATGCCCGCGCATAATGTGGACAAGATAATGTTCCATGCAGCCCGGAACATACATATTATAAAATGCCTTTCGGGTAACCGCTTCTACTTCCTTATAATCTGCTTCCTGTTCATTTCTGATCTTAAGCATATTTCTCTCTCCTGTTCTCTCAAACCTGTCCTGATAAGCAATGCTCCTGCATACAGTACAGGAGCATTCTTTAGTATTTCACCTTATTTATCTTATCATGACATGTCAGATCCGTAAACCCGAATCTCCCCTTTTGCCTCGGGTATATCCCGGATAATTTCTCCTACAGCCGGAACCGATATACGCCCGGACAGCGGATTCTTAATGCTGAGCACCGGGGCAGTGATTTCCGCTTCCACCTCGGAGCGTTCAAAGGCCAGATCTGTATCGATCATCTCGCAGTCCGTCAATTTCAGTCCCCGGCAGTAGCACAGCGGCTGGGTACCGATGATTTTACAGTGCTCAAAAGTGACGTTTTCACAATACCAGGCAAGGTACTCCCCTTTGACCACGCTGTCGCGCACCACCACATTTTTCGCATGCCAGAAAGCGTCTTTTGTATCGAACCGGCAGTTTTCAAACACCGCGTCCTCAATATACTGAAATGAATATTTCCCTGTCATGCTGACATTCTGAAAGTGAATATTTTTAGAGCGCATCATAAAGTATTCACTCTCAGCGGTACAGTTTTCCATTTCTATTCCCTGCACTGACCAGCCGAATTCCGGTGAAATAATATCGCAGTCACGCATTTCCACATTCCTGCACTCCCGCAGTGCCTTGATCCCGTGGAGCTTCGTGCCGCTTATCTCGATATGATCAGAATACCACAGTGCGGCCCGACAGAGTTCCGTCATCTCAGAATCGCTGATTTTCAGCCGGTGATCATGCCAGAACGGGTACCGGAGATTGAAAAATCCCTTTTTCACCTCCACATCCGAACATTCTTTCAATGCGCTTTCCCCGTCTGCAGGGCCGTCAAACGAACAGCCCTCAACGCAGATATTCCTGCTTCCATACAGTGCACGTTCTTCACCAAACTGTTTATTTCTGATTACTTCCATTATATATTACCTCCCATTTCACAGGAGCAGTTTTCCTGCCTTATTCGCCAAAATATTTCTGAATTTCTTCCATTCTCCCCGTCTAGCATACATGAAACGGGCATCTTGAATCACAGTGTCCACACTTGATACAGTCTCCGGCTTTCTTTTCCAGATTTTTGTAATGATCCGCGGCCAGCACATCTTCGGCCACCGCCAGATCATAATATTTATTGATCAGTCCCACATCCAGACCCGCAGGACAGGGCTGGCAGTGGTTGCAGTAAACGCAGATTCCTTCCGCCTCCTGCGGGGTAAATGTTCCCAGAACCGAATAGTCTTTTTCTTCCGGAGATGCATCGACAAACCCCAGGATCCGTTTCAGATCCTCCCGGTTCCGCACTCCCGGAAGCACGGTGATCACCCCCGGTTTATCCAGCGCATACTGAATGCACTGATACTCTGTCAGCGCTTTTCCAAACGGAGACGTCCCGGCATTTAAAAGCTGCCCTCCTGAGAATGCCTTCATAACAGAGATCCCGACGCCCTCTGCTTCGCATCTTCTATACAACTTCTGCCGCTCATCCGCGCTTCCGATCGCATATTCGCCGTCATTCCGATAGTCATAGGCCGGATTGATACTGAACATCAGCATATCCAGAATCCCGGCGTCCAGCGCCTTGTGGGCGATCTCCGGTGTATGTGTGGACAGGCCGATATGCCGTACTGTCCCCTGCTTTTTCAACTGACGGATATAGTCGAGGATGCCGCCCCCAAGGGCATATTTCAGATCTGCTTCCTCGTCAATACAATGCAGGAAACCAAAGTCAATATAATCTGTCTTCAATGCATTCAACTGCCAGTCTACCGACCGCCTGATCGACTCCAGGCTGGTAGTCCATCCATATTTTCCGGTCTTATAATCCGCCCCGAAATGTATCTGAAAGAAGACCTCTTTCCTCATCCCGCCGAGCGCTTTCCCAAACGCGGGAAAAGGCGCCGCATCAGCGGACGCCATATCAAAATAATTCATTCCATTTTCTAAAGCCATGGCCATCGTCGCTTCAATCTCTTTCTCTCCGGCCATTCCAACAGAGCTGGTTCCAAGCCCCAGCACACTGATCCGTTCGCCGCCATGCGGCAGACTGCGGTATTCCATCTGAAAACTCCTCCTCTGCTGCGGTATTAGCCGCCTGTATTGTTACTATTCACATTATAATCACAGGGAGCTTCCGTGTCGAATACCTGTTTTTCATATCTAGTGATCCCGCACAACCATAGGTATCAGTTGTCAATGCCTTTCTCGGTTAAATGTCCTTTCTCAGCACTTCCTTCGGCGGCTCGATCTCATTTGCAATCGTATGCTCCGTCAGTTCGGAAAGTATCTTTATCTTCCTGTTGAGCATCGGCCTCATACAGTTCGGAACATGCTCCTGGTGGGCCCGGTGAATCGCCACACACTCCTTGCAGTTTCCGTGATAACGACAGGCTTTCTGGCACGGACAGTGATCTTTGTCCTTATACTCCTCCCGAAAGGCCGCGGCGAACTCCTCCTGAAGCCGCAGCCCCTCCTGACGGTTGCCCCTGTGAAATTCCTTCATTGCTGCAAGCTGTTTCTCATTTCCTTCAATAATCATATCTGTATCTCCTCATCTTCTGTAAATTTCTATCCAAGATCCGGCTTTTGAGGTAAATCCCACGCCGGGCTCTTTTACAATTCCCGCTTCTCGTAAATCATCTCTGTGATTCCGTTGTAATTCCTGCTTTCCAGCAGTTTTAGTTCCAGCGGCTCCTTCTGAGTTCCGAACAGGCGGATTCCCCCGCCTAAAATGACGGGAATCACAGAAATGTAAAATCTGTCAATCAGCCCGGCCATCATGAGCTGCTGTACGATACTGGCCCCGCCGCATATCCAGATATCCTTTCCACTCTGAGACTTAATCCTTCTTATCAGTTCCGCCGGGGATTCATTCACAAACTGAATATTCTCCTGCGCTGATTTCTCCCGGTGTGTTATCACATACGATTTCAAATCACTGTAAACCCACTCCGTAGGAGAAAGCTCCTCCGTCACCTGGCGGTATGTCTCCCATCCCATGACAACTGTGTCAACGGTTCTGACAAACTTCGAATAACTGTCTTCATTTTCCACATCAGGGTCCTGCCCTGCAAGCCAGTCAACACCTCCGCTTTGGTCCGCAATATATCCGTCGAGGCTCATAGCTATAAACAGTACGGTTTTTCTCATAAATTATCACCCGGTTTCCATTATACCCTTCGCAGACTGCTTTGAGAAGGGATTTTCACAACAGTCCAGCTATTTAGTGCACTAACATTTTCCGTTAGATTACGTCCGGAAGCGGGGCAGATATTTTGTGAAACGTATTCTGAGGAAGGAGACAGCCGCTCGATATTCCGTTCCGGAATCCGGAAAATCTAACAGGCCGAAGAGATGTTTAAGTACAAAGCGGCGCTCCGGTTAAC
>JAHZHF010000233.1 GCA_019420405.1 Clostridiales bacterium | reverse complement strand
TTGCCTTTCATCCGTATCCGGTACTTTGTAGTTTCCCTTATTCCCTGGAGCGAAGCCCAGAGCCGTCCTTCATTCCCGCAGAATACGTTTGAGAATCGTTCCTGTTTTCGGACGTTTTTCATACGGGAGATAATAAACTAAATAGCTGCAAGTCTCTTCTTGAACATCACCACCGCCGCAACATGAAAGCCCCCCATCAGCGCCGCACACCATATAAACCCGGCCACAAGCGCCCGCAGATCCCACGTCCCTCCGAGCAGGATGCTCCGCATCGCATCTATCACCGGAGTCATCGGCTGATATTGCGCGAATCCTCTCAGCACTGCCGGAAGAGACTCCGCCGGAACAAACCCGGAACTCAGATACGGCAGAACAATCGCCAGAGAGGAGAGGGCACTCGCCCCCTCTGCACTGTCTGCGATAAGCCCTACTATGACAGCCATCCATGACATCGCCAGAATAACTCCTGCCAGCAGAATGAATATGAGTCCCCAGCCGGCCGGGGAAGCCGCCGGTCTAAATCCCACAAGCATAGCCGCAAGTATGACGATTCCCGAGGCGAAGAGGCAGCGCACGGACGCCTCCAGTACATGTCCGCTTAATATGGAGATTTTCCTGACAGGCAGCGTGCAGAACCGCCCCGCCATGCCGCTCGTAACATCCCGGTTCATCATGATCGCCGTCGTGGAGGAGCACTGCCCGATACACTGTAGGAGTACACCGGGTACAATATAATTTACATACGAAGTATTCCCCACGTGAACAAGATTGCCAAACAGTGCGACGAACAGCAGCATCATCAGCGCCGGCAGCATGACGCTGGAAAAGAATGTATCCGGATTTCTTTTGGAGAGTATGAGGCATCTCCTGGCCATTGTCACCGTATTATTATATTTCCTGGCTTCCATAGTACATGTTCCTCCTTTTTACTTAACAGCTTACTTTCTTCCCTTCTCCCTGCTGTCTGCACCCGTCACCGCGAAAAATACATCCTCCAGATCCGGCGTGATCTGCGAAAATTCCCGGATATTGAGCCTGCTTTCATAGATCAGATGAAAGATCTCTGCCAGCGAGTCCGCCCTGCCATCTGTAAACACAGTAAGCCCGCGTTCCTCCGGCACAGATGAGAATTTGAATTTATACTTCGCCAGAACTCCTTCTGCCCGCTCCAGATCCTTTGCATCCTCAAACTCAAACCGAACCGCCCCCTGAGGCAGATACGCCTTGAGTTCATCCGGAGTTCCCTCTGCAATAATCCTTCCCCGATCAAGTATGGCGATCCTGTCTGCAAGCTGCTCCGCCTCCTCCAGATACTGCGTCGTCAGGAACACCGTCACCCCGGTCCGGTTCAATTCTCTGATAATGTCCCACATAGCCAGACGGCTGCGGGGATCAAGGCCGGTCGTCGGTTCATCCAGGAAGAGGATCTGCGGGTCTCCCATCAGACTCATGGCGATATCCAGCTTCCGCTTCATCCCGCCTGAATATGTGGAGACCACCTGATCCGCCGCACCGGACAGCTCAAATATCTCAAGCAGCTTCTCCGCACTTTTCCGAGGATTTTCGACCTGGCGCAGCTCCCCCATTGTAATCAGATTCTCTCTTCCGGTCAGAGCTTCGTCAACCGCTGAGAACTGCCCGGTCAGACTGATTATCTCATGTATTTTTTCGGACTCCTGTACAGCGTCATACCCTGCAATTTTCACAGTTCCACTGTCCGGCTTAATCTGCGTCGCGAGAATGCGGACTGTTGTTGTCTTTCCCGCTCCGTTAGCGCCCAGAAGCGCCCATGTCATCCCCCGGAGCACGCGAAAGCTGACTCCATCCAGTACCGCCTTTTTCTGATAACTTTTCCTCAGATCTGATGCTTCGATCATAGTATTTAATTCCGGCATACTCGTCCCTCCACTATTTCTGTGCATATCCGACAGAATCAATTGCATTTTAATACCTACCGAATGTATGTATATATTTATAAAAAATGTAATCGTTCAGACTGTTACAAAAAACATACTGTTTCATCCTGTCAGCTCACAGCCGAACGATTACGAAAAATAAGGCAGAGCCCTGAGCATTTCTCCAAGCTCTTCATCATAGAGCGTAAGTCCCATCTTCTCCAGGATTTCCATCATACATCTGAATCTGGAACAGACCTCCTCTTTCCCTCCCGGAAATACTGAAGGGATCAGCCACAGATCAAACAGCACCATAAGCTCTGCGAGCTCCTGCGCATATTCCGTATGGATAGAACCGTCTCTCTTCCCTTCCTCTATGAGTTCCATCCAGTGCGGAACAAGTATCCTCCTGTTGGAGTCGATCATCCTTGCAAGGACATGTGGATTTTTTAAAATGGGGATCGCCTGCTTTGTCAGCTCGATCTGCTTCTCATCGGACTGATTCATCCGGATTGCCAGCCGCATTTTCTGCAGTCCGTTTAAATCGGTTCTCTCTTTCACTTTTTCAAAGGGATTATTATTGGAGAACATCTTATCCCCCAGAGCGTCCATAATCTCCTCTTTTGATTTGAAATGATGATAGATCGCCCCCTTTGTGAGTCCTCCGAGCTCATCGACAATATCCTGTATCGTCGTATTATCATAGCCTTTTTCAAGGAACAGGCGCTGGGCAGTTTCCAGGATTTTCTCCACAGTCACTTCCGGATATTTATTTCTTGCCATATCTGCCTCCTAATTCATTAAGACATACATTCTTTATCACTTTATACATTCATTCAGTATGTTTATAATAAACCACTCCGAGCCCTTTGTCAACAGATACATACTCTTAGTATGTAAACAAAAATAACAGTTCAGCCATAGGGCTGTCCGCGAGCTGAACTGTTACAAATAAACCGATAATTTTAACTGATTATTTGTCTTTTTTATAAAAAATTTCTTTAAATTTTACCAAAATATTATTTTCTGGCAGTCTGGTTCTTGATTTTTGATTTTCTTTCTGCTATTCTATCGCCATGACAAAGGCGTCTGATGCTGAGGAATAGCCCTCAGTACTCAGGCGCCTTTTCTGTTATCGCCGGAAGGCCATCCTTCCTTCCGGTGATACATACCCCGGGGAATTTCAAGGAAAGGAAACGGAAACGGGAGGTATTACTATGGATACAGGAAACACTGGATTTATCATGATCTGCTCGGCGCTCGTATTTATTATGACGCCCGGTCTCGCCTTCTTCTACGGAGGGCTTGTCAGAAGGAAAAATGTTGTCAATACAATGATGGCCTGCGTGGCTATCATGGGATTATCAGTATTTATGTGGACACTCTTCGGTTACTCTCTCTCCTTCGGAAGCGATCACGCAGGAATCATCGGAGGATTTGACTGGCTCGCATTAAACGGAGTCGGCTGGGACGCAGGCCCTTATTCTGAAAGCATTCCGCACCTTGTGTACGCCGGATTCCAGATGATGTTTGCAATGATCACTCCGGCCCTGATCACCGGAGCAGTCGTCGGAAGGATGAAATTCAAGGCGCTCTTTGCCTTTATCACACTCTGGTCAATCATCGTGTACTACCCGATGGCTCATATGGTATGGGGACAGGGCGGATTCCTGGCATCCATCGGTTCTGTTGACTTTGCAGGAGGAAACGTCGTACACATCAGCTCCGGAGTAAGTGCAATTGTACTTGCCATCTATCTCGGCAGAAGACGCGGTTACGAGAAAACTTCTTACCGCATTCACAATATTCCTTTCGTCGTTCTCGGCGCCGCTCTTCTGTGGTTTGGCTGGTACGGTTTCAACGCAGGCAGCGCTCTCGCGGCAGACGGACTCGCGGCTCACGCATTCATGACCACGTCCATCTCCGCGGCGACAGCCCTTCTGTCCTGGATGTTCATTGACACGGTCAAGGACGGGAAACCGACGCTGGTCGGGGCTTCCACAGGCCTGGTAGTCGGTCTTGTTGCCATCACGCCGGGCGCAGGCTTCGTCCCGATCTGGGCTTCCTTCATCATTGGTGCCCTCGTCAGCCCGATCTGCTACTTTATGATGAATCTGATCAAGCATAAACTGAAAGTCGATGACGCGCTGGACGCGTTCGGATGCCATGGCATCGGCGGTATCTGGGGAGGGATCGCAACCGGTCTCTTCACACAGAGTTCCATCAACTCCGTCGCCCGGTGGGATGGTCTTATCTTCGGAGAACTGAGACTCTTCACAGCACAGATCATCAGTATCGTCGTGACCATTGCAGTTGCCGTTGCCGGAACTCTGATCTGCATCGGCGTCATCCGGATTTTCACGAAACTTCGTGTGGATGAAAAGGATGAAATGGTCGGGCTCGATCTGTCGCAGCATGGAGAGAACGCTTATCCGTCCTTCAATGGTTTTGACTAAATAACAGGAGGAATAAATTTATGCTGATCAAAATAGAAGCAATTGTCAGAGAAGAGAAATATGAAGAAGTCAAAGAGGCGCTCAAAAAAATCCAGGTAAATGGAATCACCGTATCCCAGACCATGGGATATGGCACACAGCGCGGATACAAGGAGATCGTCCGAGGGTCTGAAGTAGATATTTTCCTTCAGCCCAAAGTCAAATTCGAGATAGTTGTCTCCTCTGAGGAATGGGAGAAAAAAGTCATCGACGCAATCCAGGAAAGCGCATACACCGGAGAAGTCGGGGACGGAAAGATTTTCAGCTATGAAATACGCAGCGCACTGAGGATACGCACGAAAGAGACAGGATATTATGCGATTCAGTCGGAGTTCTGATAATTCTGTACTCAGCAGCTATTTAGTGCACTAACAGTTGTCATTGGGTCACGTCCGGAAGCGGGCGGGATGTTGGATAAACGTATTCTGTGACAAGGGGACAGCCGTTCGATGTTCCGTTCCAGAATCCGGAAAATCTAACAGGCCGA
>JAHZHF010000232.1 GCA_019420405.1 Clostridiales bacterium | reverse complement strand
ATTTTCCGGATTCCGGAACGGAATATCGAACGGCTGTCTCCCTTTCACAGAATAAATTTGTTAACTCCACGCCCACTTCCGGACGTTTCAGACGGCAAGTGTTAGTGAACTAAATAGCTGTAAACTCGCAATTGTGTTTTTGGACAGGATGGGCTATAATAAATGCAGATTCTAAATAAACTATCTCCTGCGGGCTCCAATGACGGCAGAGCGGAGATGAGAAGTGGAGGAAAAGAATATGTTAGTATCAGCAACAGAAATGCTTCAGAAGGCAAAAGCAGGCCACTATGCAGTAGGTCAGTTCAATATCAATAACCTTGAGTGGACGAAAGCGATCCTCACAACGGCACAGGAGCTGAACTCCCCGGTTATTCTCGGTGTATCTGAGGGCGCCGGAAAATATATGACAGGATACAAGACTGTTGTAGGTATGGTGAACGGAATGCTCGAAGAACTGAACATCACAGTTCCGGTTGCTCTTCACCTTGACCACGGCAGCTATGAGGGCTGCCTGAAGTGTGTTGAAGCGGGGTTCTCATCCATTATGTTCGACGGATCTCATTATCCGATCGACGAGAACGTTGAGAAGACAAAAGAACTGGTTAAGATCGCACACGAGCACAATATGTCCATCGAGGCTGAGGTCGGTTCCATCGGCGGAGAGGAAGACGGCGTGATCGGAAGAGGTGAGTGCGCAGACCCGAACGAGTGCAAGATGGTAGCGGATCTGGGAATCGACTTCCTGGCAGCAGGTATCGGAAACATTCACGGCAAATATCCGGACAACTGGATGCGATTCAGCAGCTTACAGGCGATATGCCGCTGGTTCTTCACGGAGGTACAGGTATTCCGGAAGATATGATCAAGAAGGCAATCAGCCTTGGCGTTGCAAAGATCAATGTAAATACAGAGTGCCAGCTCTCATTCGCGGCAGCAACACGCGAGTACATCGAGGCAGGAAAGGATCAGCAGGGCAAAGGATTTGACCCGCGTAAACTCCTGAAACCGGGTACAGAAGCAATCATGGCTACAGTGAAAGAGAAGATGGAATTATTCGGCTCTGTAGGAAAAGCCTGAAAATTTTTCAGGGGACCTGAATAAATTTCAGTTAAAAAACTCTTGCCTTTTTCGGAAAGGTGGGGTATACTGGCTGACATAGACATGAACAAGGGCGTTCCAACATAGAGTGGAGTGCCCTTTTTTTCATGAACAGGGGAAGCTGCGGGAAGCAGATTTCCCGAATCTTAATTGCACAGACAGAATATGGAATTCTGAAAAGGCAGGAAGGAAGGGAATATCAATGAGCACAGAGAAGATCAATGTAGCAGAGATATTTGGAGAAAATGTATTCAACGATACTGTCATGCAGGAGCGTCTCCCCAAGAAGGTCTATAAAAACCTGAAAAAGACCATCGAGGAGGGAAAGGAGCTTGATCTGGAGACGGCGGATGTCATCGCGCATGAGATGAAGGAGTGGGCGATCGAGAAGGGAGCTACACACTATACACACTGGTTTCTGCCTCTGACAGGCGTTACGGCTGAGAAGCACGACTCGTTTATATCAGCCCCGCAGCCCAGCGGAAAGGTTCTGATGAGCTTTTCGGGAAAAGAACTGATCAAGGGCGAACCGGATGCGTCCTCATTCCCGTCAGGCGGATTAAGGGCAACTTTCGAGGCGAGAGGATATACGGCGTGGGACTGCACTTCCCCGGCGTTTGTAAGAGAGGATGCGGCGGGCGCAACGCTCTGCATCCCGACAGCTTTCTGTTCCTATACAGGAGAGGCGCTTGACCAGAAGACACCGCTTCTGCGCTCCATGGAAGCGATCAATAAGCAGGCGCTGAGGCTTCTCAGACTTTTCGGGAATACGACGTCAAAGAAAGTGACCCCGTCTGTCGGGCCGGAGCAGGAATATTTCCTGGTGGATGCGGAGAAGTTTGAACAGAGAAAAGATCTGATTTATACAGGGCGTACTCTTTTCGGGGCAATGCCGCCCAAGGGCCAGGAACTGGACGATCACTATTTTGGAACGATCCGCCAGAGAATCGCAGCCTTTATGAAAGATGTAAATGAGCAGCTATGGAAAGTGGGAGTGACGGCAAAAACGCAGCATAATGAAGTGGCTCCGGCACAGCACGAACTGGCTCCGATCTACGCGGAGGCAAATATTGCCGTGGATCATAACCAGATCGTGATGCAGACGCTCAAGAGAGTGGCGTGCCAGCACGGGCTGAAGTGCCTGCTTCACGAGAAACCGTTCGCTGGAGTGAACGGATCAGGAAAGCACAACAACTGGTCTATTACGACAGATGATGGTATCAATATGCTTGACCCGGGCAAGACTCCTCATGAGAATACCCAGTTCCTTCTTGTGCTTACCTGTATTCTGAAAGCGGTGAACATGCATGCAGATCTGCTGAGAGAATCAGCGGCTGATCCGGGTAATGACCACAGACTTGGGGCGAACGAGGCGCCGCCGGCGATTATCTCCGTATTCCTCGGCGAACAGCTGGAGGATGTATTGGATCAGCTGATCAGCACTGGAGAAGCGACGCACAGCATCAAGGGCGGAAAGCTGGAGACAGGTGTGCGCACGCTGCCTGAGCTTGCGAAGGATGCGACAGACCGAAACAGAACATCACCGTTTGCATTTACAGGAAATAAATTCGAGTTCCGTATGGTTGGCTCCCGTGATTCTGTTGCGTCTCCGAATATCGTACTGAACACAATTGTTGCGGAAGCCTTTGCGGATGCATGTGATGTGCTGGAGAAAGCAGATGATTTTGATAAGGCGGTACATGACCTGATCAAAGAATATGCGACAGAGAATCAGAGGATTGTATTCAATGGAGACGGATATTCTGAGGCGTGGGTAGAAGAGGCTGAAAGAAGAGGACTTCCGAACATCCGCTCCATGGTGGAAGCAATTCCTGCTATGGTGACAGATACGGCGGTAAACCTGTTTGAGCGCTTCGGCGTGTTTACGAAGGCTGAACTGGAGTCCCGTGCGGAGATCCAGTATGAAAGCTATGCGAAAGCAATTAATATTGAGGCGCGTACTATGATTGACATGGCGAGCAAACAGTTCCTCCCGGCGTTTATCAAATATACGAAGACACTGGCTGATACTGTGAACGCTGTGAAAGCGGCAGGAGCGGATGCGTCTGTTCAGATGGACTGCTTAAATCAGGTGACAGAGCTCATGGCTGAGACGAAGCGCGCCCTGGACGCTCTGACTGCAGTGACTGAGGAAGCTGCGAACAAGGAAGAGGGGCAGGTACAGGCGAACTTCTATCACTCAGACGTGGTTCCGGCGATGGACGCTCTGAGAGCTCCGGTAGATAAACTTGAGATGATCGTAGATAAAGAGGCATGGCCGATGCCGTCCTACGGAGACTTGATCTTCGAGGTGTAAATCGGCAGCCGGATCATTAGAAAGATGTATATGAAATGTTACGGCGGGGACACAGAATGAATTGTTCTGTGTCCCCGTTTTTAATTCTGCCTGCGGAATTCAAGGGGAGTAACCCCTGCGGTTTTCTTAAAAACCGAGATGAAATGGCTTGCGTCGGAAAACCCGGTACGGTGAGCAATGGCCTGAATTTCCAGCGAGGGACTGGCGATTAGAAATTCCTTAGCCTTGCTGATGCGGAAGAGAGTCAGAAATTCGTAGGTGGAACACCCGAGGTAACGCCGGAAGAGCCGGGAGAGATATTGAGGAGTTATAAATACCTGACGGCTTAGAGTATCTACGGTCAGAGGGAGGGAATAGTTCCTTTCAATTTCTTTTATCACCGGGAGCACATAGTTATGATACAGAGGATTGTCATCCGGTCTGAGTGTGCGTGTTCCCTCTGTAAAATGCATTAGCAGGGCATAACAGTTCACTGAGAGCTGTTTCTCATCCACGGGCTGCGAGGCGTATATGGCCATGCATTTGCTGATCAGTTTTCCGATATGGATGCCTGAGTCACTTTCAATCCGGATGAACTGGCGGGGGCCCACGATCTGGGGAATGCTGCTCTCGGCAGTCCCGGTGAAGGTGGCGAATTTTGTGAACCACCGATCTCCTGATTTCTCGTAAGAATGCCGGATAAACGGGGCGATCAGAATCCCCTCGCCCTCCCGCAGGAGAATGGTGCCGGCGGCCGTCTCCACCCGTCCGGCGCCGGATTCAGTCTGAAGATAGTGGTAGAATGGGAAACCGTTCGGGCGTGTGACGCGATCCTGTTTCCAGTTCTCTCCGATGGATTCAAAGGTAAACGGATTGCAGACCGGGGTGCTGCGAAATAGTATGGGCATACGGAGCTCTCCTGTTTCGAAATATTATATTCTTTAGTTTAACATGTCATACATACGGATGTCCATCTGAGATATAATGGATTTACTGAATGACGCGGGCTGAACGGCTGTCAGTCAGAGACAGCAGCTGGAAGGAGGATACAGTAAACAATGAGGAAGTTCGATTACGGAAAAGTGAAAGATCCGGAATATTTCCGGGATGGCAGAATGGATGCACATTCTGACCACAGGTGGTATACATCGGAAGCAGACATGCTGGGGGGAAACTCAGAATTTAAAGAGAGCTTAAACGGAGTGTGGAAATTCCATTATGCGAAGAATTATGAGTCATCTGTCCCTGGATTTGAGAAGGAGGAATACTGCTGTGGGGATTGGGACGACATCCGCGTGCCGGCCCATATACAGATGGAAGGGTATGACGCGCCGCAGTATGTGAACACGCAGTATCCCTGGGAGGGCCGGGAGGATATCAGGCCGGGGGAGATACCGGAGCGCTTTAACCCGGTTGCAAGCTACGTGAAGTATTTTGAAGTGCCGGAGCGGATGCGCGGCAGACGTATGTTCATATCTTTTCAGGGAGCAGAAAGCGGGCTTGCGCTCTGGC
>JAHZHF010000231.1 GCA_019420405.1 Clostridiales bacterium | reverse complement strand
TAATCCGTATCCGGTACTTTGTAGTTTCCCTTATCCCCTGGAGCGAAGCCCGGAGTTATCCTCCATCCCTGCAGAATACGTTTGAGAATCGTCCCTGTTTTCGGACGATTTTGAACGGGGAGTTGATGAACTAAATAGCTGAATACCTGAAAAATTATCTTGACTTATTTTAAGCTACTTCATATAATAAATGAGTATATTGAAAAGACGCAGATGAGGAGTAGTAGGAGCGTATCGTTTAAAGAGAGCTGCCGGGTGGTGCAAGGCAGAAGCGTAAACTCTGAACTGGCCTCGGAGTTCTCTTGTTGAAGCGCAGTGGAAAGTGCGGCAGTAGATAAGAGCGGGAATTCCCGTTACAGAATTAATGAGTGCATCTGTCCGATGCAGGCCGGAGAAAAGTGTAAAATGTTTTTTTGTGGCCGGGCAGGACGGATGAATAAGAGTGGTACCACGGAATTAAGCCTTTTCGTCTCTTGTTTTTCTGAGAGTGGAAAGGCTTTTTTGCATGACAGACAGTTTTATTTGAAAGAGAGGAAGCATTACATGGGTACAAAGATTGTGTACAATCACAGGGCCATTGAGAAGAAATGGCGTGAGAAATGGGAGGAAAATCCGGTTAATCCGAAGGTGGATGAAAATGGGAATAAGAAGCAGAAATATTACTGCCTCGACATGTTTCCTTATCCGTCAGGAAACGGACTTCACGTAGGTCACTGGAGAGGATACGTGATCTCTGACGTCTGGAGCCGTTATAAGCTGCAGCAGGGATATTATATCGTTCATCCGATGGGATGGGATGCATTCGGTCTTCCGGCTGAGAACTACGCCATCAAGATGGGCGTTCATCCGGCAAAGTCCACCGCTGAAAATGTGGCAAATATTAAAAAGCAGATCAATGATATCGCAGCCCTTTATGACTGGGACATGGAAGTAAATACAACAGATCCGGCTTTCTATAAATGGACCCAGTGGATCTTTGTGAAGATGTTCAAGGCAGGGCTTGCTTATGAGAAAGAGTTCCCGATCAACTGGTGCCCGTCCTGCAAGACCGGACTGGCGAACGAGGAGGTCGTAAACGGAAAATGTGAGCGCTGCGGCGCGGAGGTGACGAAGAAGAATCTCCGCCAGTGGATGCTCAGAATTACCAAATATGCTGACCGCCTGTTAAATGATCTGGATAAGCTTGACTGGCCGGAGAAGGTTAAGAAAATGCAGGCTGACTGGATCGGTAAATCTTATGGCGCCGAGGTGGATTTCCCGGTAGAAGGAAGAGACGAGAAGATCACCGTTTACACTACAAGACCGGATACACTTTACGGAGCTACATTCATGGTGCTTGCGCCGGAACATGCGCTTGCGTCTTCTCTTGCAACTCCGGAGACAAAGGATGCCGTTGAGAAATATATTTATGAGGCTTCCATGAAGTCCAACGTGGACCGTATGCAGGATAAGGAGAAAACAGGTGTATTTACCGGAAGTTATGCGATCAACCCGTTAAATGGAGCAAAGACGCCGATCTGGCTGTCTGACTATGTACTTGCAGATTACGGTACGGGAGCGATCATGTGCGTGCCTGCACATGACGACCGCGACTTTGAGTTTGCAAAGAAATTTGATATTCCGATTGTCCAGGTTATCGCAAAAGACGGACAGGAGATTGAGAACATGACGGAGGCGTACACAGAGGCTTCCGGTACGATGATCAATTCCGGCGAGTGGAACGGTATGGAATCTTCCGTGCTGAAAAAGGAAGCTCCGCACATCATCGAAGAGAGAGGACTCGGCCGTGCGACAGTAAATTACAAACTCCGTGACTGGGTATTCTCCCGTCAGCGTTACTGGGGAGAGCCGATCCCGATCGTGCACTGCCCGGACTGCGGATGCGTTCCGGTGCCGGAGGAAGAACTTCCGCTTACACTTCCGGAGGTGGAATCCTACGAGCCTACAGGAACAGGAGAATCTCCGCTTGCCGCAATCGACGAGTGGGTGAACTGTACCTGTCCGGTTTGCGGAAAGCCTGCGAAGAGAGAGACGAACACCATGCCTCAGTGGGCAGGTTCCTCCTGGTATTTCCTGCGCTATGTGGACAATCACAATGATAAAGCGCTGGTATCCCGCGAGAAGGCGGACGAGATGCTTCCGGTGGATATGTATATCGGAGGTGTGGAGCACGCGGTGCTTCATCTTCTGTACTCCAGATTCTATACGAAATTCCTGTGTGATATCGGCGTGATCGACTTTGACGAGCCGTTCCAGAAGCTGTTCAACCAGGGTATGATCACAGGAAAGAACGGAATCAAGATGAGTAAATCCAAGGGAAATGTTGTTTCTCCGGATGATCTTGTGCGCGATTACGGATGTGATTCCCTGAGAATGTATGAGCTCTTCGTAGGACCGCCGGAGCTGGATGCTGAGTGGGACGACAGAGGAATCGACGGAGTGAACCGTTTCCTGAAACGTCTCTGGACCCTGCTCATGGACAGCAAAGACAAAGAGATTGCCGCTACAAAAGAGATGGTGAAACTGCGCCACAGGATGGTGTACGACATTACAACCCGTCTGGAGAGCTTCAGCCTCAATACGGTAATCTCCGGATTTATGGAGTACAACAATAAATTCATCGACCTGGCGAAGAAAGAGGGCGGTATCGACAAAGAGACACTGGAGACTATCGCGGTGCTCCTCTCTCCGTTCGCACCTCATTTTGCAGAGGAAATGTGGGAGCAGTTGGGACACAGTGAGACTGTGTTCCGGGCAGGATGGCCGACCTATGACGAGAGTGCCATGAAGGACGACGAAGTGGAGATCCCGGTGCAGATCAACGGTAAGACAAGAGCTGTCATCAGCATTTCCGCGGAGGCGACAAAAGAAGAAGCAATCGCGGCCGGAAAAGCGGCGATAGCAGATAAACTGACAGGAAATGTGATCAAGGAGATCTATGTTCCGAAGAAGATTGTAAATATTGTAATGAAATAATAATGATCTCAGAAAGATGAATCAGCCGCGAACGCCCGGACTTACCGGGCGTTCGCGGCTGTATAACTTAAATATACTCCATTTTTTCCGATTCTTCGCACTTCTTTGATCTTAAACTCCACAGGGCCGCCCGCCAGAGAGGGAAGCTGTGCAAACAGAGCGGCCGAACCGCTGCTTCCGTCTGTCACCGGCGCCAGAACCAGACTGAGTTCGTCGATCATTCCGGCAGTTAAAAAGCTCCAGTTTACAAGTCCGCCGCCGCAGATGAGAAGTTTTCTGATCCCGAAATACTCATACAGCTTCTCCATGGCCAGGGCACAGTCCAGCTCCTGTTTTCCGGCCAGAATGTAAGAGACGCCCCGTTTTCTCAGAAATGCCCGGTAAGCGGTGGGCGTAGATTCGGTGAGTACTTCGATCACGTGAGCCGGAGTCCTTCCTCTGTTGGTGAAGGTGCCGGATTCCCATCCGATTTCCCCCTCTGTATCAATAGAAACATAGTATAATTCCGCGTGATCCTCCGCGATGAAATCCCCAGCAGGGACTTCGCTTCCCTCCTCGAGAACAGGACGGGCGAAGGCCGTGAATTCTTTCGTGGTTGTCGTCCCATACATCCACGCGTCCGCATCCATCTGGCTCCGGAGCTGTCCGTATTCTGCGGCGAGGGATGAAGCCGCTTCCGTCCCCATAAAGGGGCCGTTGATTTTCCCGTCCAGAGAACTTAAGATATGACAGATCACATAAGGTCTTTTTGTTTTTTTCATAATAAATTATCTCCTTTAACAGTAACATAGTATAACATTGCGGCAGGGGCAGTGGGCATATGAATCCCGGGATAAACCGAGGGTTCACTGCCAGATCCAGCATAATCCATTGTAGAAATATTCCATGGCGTACTCCCCGCTGTGTGTGCCGCCCTCCTGCTCCAGAAAATACAGATTGCCTTCTCCTTCGTTATCGGCGAAGCGGAATGTTCCGTCACTTACGTCAGCCATCGCCTCGATCTGGTTTTTGAAGGAAGAGTAAGCGAAGTCATCCGTGCCTGAGGCGGCGAAGATGAAGAAATCATTCCAGTTATGGCCGGACTCTTTTACGATAGAAGCCATGTATTCGCCGTCAGATGTCAGATTTCCGCTGGAGGGCATGAAATACCGGAAGTAGTCCAGGCAGTACTGAAATGTCCTCCAGGTTGCCACTGACCCCATGGAGAATCCGCAGAAGGCCCGGTGATCCCGGGAAGCTTTCAGCCCTTCGGGGGATGTGTTTTCTGCGTAGGTGCTGTAAGTACCCTCCACGGCGGGAATCAGGTCGTTGATCAGCTCATTGTGATAATTCTCCGTGAGTTCCAGGGCGAGGGAAATAGGTCATGGATTCATAAGTATCATACTCCAGGCTGACAAGTGTGCCGGGAGAGTCTGATTCCGCGTAGTATTCATCCGGAATTTCTGCGAGTTCTGCGGGCAGAGAACCATAAGTTGCTGTGGGTGTGGGATTCCCGTCCGTTTCTGAATCCTCCTTTGTCTGCACTGCAGATTCCTCTTGTGCGCAGCCTGCGGTCAGCAGGATCACTGCCAGAATGGCTGCGGAGATTCTGTATTTTTTCATATTCACAATAATACCTCCTCTATGAATATATTTCTATTATAATAGAAGAATCGCCTGGCAAGAAGAGAGGTTTTGGTTGGGGAGTATATACCAAAAGGTTGCAGCTATTTAGTTCAATAACGTTTTCTGTCAAAATGTGTCCGGAATCAGAGCAGATATTTAGTAACACGTATTCTGATGAAGGGAGCAGGAGTTACATGCTTCGTTCCGGAATCTGGGAAGAATCTAAGAATCCGCAGAGGTGTTTAACAGCAAAGCGGCGCGCAGGGCAACTCGTTTCACTCAAACAATCCCTGCACACCGCTTAACAACACCTCTTCGCCTTCTAAGATCTTC
>JAHZHF010000230.1 GCA_019420405.1 Clostridiales bacterium | reverse complement strand
TGCCGCCGCTGTTTTACTCATAGACGGGCGCTCAGCCCTATGGCTGAACTGTTACATTTAGTATATAGTCTACAAACAAAGGCGCAGCCTGTAGATCCTGCAAATTGCAAGTTCTTCAAGCTGCGCCTGTTACATATGTCTTTAGACATTAACATTTCCCGTTTGTACCGGACAGTTAGATTATTCCGCAGTCCCGTCCTCTGTAGTTTTCGTCTTCTCAACTCCGTTCAGAGAGAGTACCGTATTACTCTGATCACCTTCCTTATACTCGATCGTCACCTCATCTCCCACGTCATATCGGATAATGTCTATAAAATCCACTACAGACACGTCGAAGATCTCCTCGGATCCCTCCAGCATGATATAGTAGTGAGAGTTTCCGTCGATCACGCCCTGGGCAATCTTCGTTACCGGCGCGGTCATGCTCAGCACATCCCGCGTATCCTCCGGCGTTTCCTTGATCCCGTTCTCGTACATCAGCGCCGTGTAATTTTCCTCACACTCGCTCACCGTATCTCCGACTGCTACGATCTGATATTTCTGTACATTCACCATAGCATACATCTTCACAAGTCCCGCGTCATCCTTAAGAGCAATGAAGTATGTCGGCTCCCCGGAAATATTGAGAAGCAGAGGGAATGTAGCTGTATAATGCAGGTTCTGAACCTGGCCCTCGGCAGACGACATGGCAGATGCCTCTGTCGCACCTTCTACCTCATAAAATTTCGTCTCCATCGTTCTCTGATTCATGAGGACGAATCCTACGTTTGACTGATCCCCGGTAATGGAAGTAACACCAGTGTAAACCCACACATCATCATCAATCGCCAGATAGTTATACCCCTCTGTCGTGCGCAGACAATCTTTCTGCCCCAGCACACTGTTGATAAAACCGTGCTTGAGCGTTCCATGATAATCGTACAGCTCCACGAGAAGATCCGCAGAATATGCCCGGTCGATCCACTGTGGGACATCCTCAATGGCGTAATCCTCTGTCTCACCTGTGACAGCATTGCACAGAACCACTCTTCCGATAGTCACTCCGCCAAACAGCCCGATATTATACTTTTTTACCGGACAGACCCAGTACGGTGTTCCCTCATCATCCACCTCGAAGCTGAGATCATTGAAAATATAGGTCGGATAACGAAATCTGAGATGGCGGTATATATTGCGGTTGAAATGGTCGCTTGTCGTATATTTCATTCCTTCATCCAGCTTCACAAGCTCAGTATCCTGTGTTGCCATATCGATCTTGATATAGGCAGGGATCCCCTCGCTCTGGTTGGTGAACCATTTAACCAGGCTGGCATATTTCAGCGGCGACACCCTCACCGGACGGTTCTGGTAATTGATCTGAGAGTAAAGCTCATCCACCTCAAACTGGGAGACCATATCCACCATGCTTCCCATCTTCCTGTTCCCGAGAAGCGTAGCGGAATCCCGGTCAAGAAGCGGAATCTGGTCAAAAGACAGCTCTTCAATATCTGTTGTAAATTCTCCTGTCTCTACGGTCAAAAGCTGCTGGTACTTCTTCGCATTGACCACCGGCGACGACAGAAGCGTGCCCGCCAGATAAATAACGACAAGTGCTGCCGCGATCCCGAGGATCACTTTAAGCCCCTTGGATTCTTTCAGCTCATATCTCGTCAGGTTCTTTTTTTTCACAAATATGGCAGCGGCAATAAGAACCAGAATAAACATAAATATCCAAACCTCCGTAGAATGGATATTAAGCGCCGGCAGTGCTGCGTAATAGTAAACCCCGGCCAGTACGACAACTGCCAGCACCGCCAGAATTTTCCCTTTTACCTGTTTCATTGCTCCCTTTCCTTTCTCAAAATAACATTTTCACGGCTGAACTGTTACTTAAAATCTCCTTCTCCACAGATCCGGGGACAGTAGGATCAGATACGGGAAGATCTCCAGCCTTCCCACCAGCATATCAAAACTGAACACAATCTTTGACAGCGCGGAAAAAGCATGGAAGTTCTCCACCGGCCCTACCTTCGAAATTCCCGGTCCTACGTTATTTATTGTTGTCAGAACGCCGCTGAATGATGTAGCAAAATCAAAATTATCAATCGACACGATCAGCACGGATATAATAACGATAAATATGTATGCCGCAAAATAGGTATTGATGCCACGCAGCGTATCTGTACTGACCCTTTTGCCGTTCATCTTTACCATAGCCACCATGTTCGGATGCAGTATCTTTCTGATCTCCTGGCGGATTGATTTGCACAGAATCATAAAGCGGCACACTTTGATTCCGCCGCCCGTAGATCCGGCGCAGGACCCAATCACCATGATGGCCAGCAATATCGCCTTCGACAGCTCCGGCCAATGTTCAAAATCCGCAGTATAGAATCCCGTCGTCGTAATCACCGAAGCCACCTGGAAGGATGCATACCTGAACGCATGAGCCACATTTTCATACATACTGAGTATATTCACCGTGATTACAGCAATCGACGCCGCAATAACTCCGAGATATCCTCTCAGCTCCTCATCCTTAAGCACACTCTTCCAGTCCTTAATCAGGAGCAGGAAATACAGGTTGAAATTGACGCCGAACAGAATCATAAACACAGTGATCACACCGTCAATATATGCACTGTCGTAAAATGACACGCTGGCATTCCTGCTTGAAAATCCGCCGGTTCCCGCCGTGCTGAAGGAATGTACCAGAGCATCATACAAGTTCATCCCCCCGAACATAAGCAGGATCACTTCCAGCATTGTCAGCACAAAATACATCTCATACAGAATCTTTGCAGTATGCCTGACTTTCGGCACAAGCTTTCCCGCTTCCGGTCCCGGCATCTCCGCCCGCATAAGCGGCATGGAATTTTCCGTGTCCAAAGACAGTACCATCATAACGAAAACCAACACGCCCATTCCGCCGATCCAGTGGGTAAAGCAGCGCCAGAAATTAATTCCCATGGGAAGCGCTTCAATGTCCTGGAGAATGGTAGATCCTGTAGTTGTGAATCCGGACACCGTCTCAAATACAGCGTCAATATAATTCGTAATGCTCCCTGAGATCACAAAAGGCAGCGCTCCGAACATGGACCAGAGAATCCAGGCCAATCCCACAATCACAAACCCTTCTTTCCCGTATATCCTCCTGTTCTCCGGAGCCTTCCTTCCGAAGATAAGATAAATCAGTCCCAGCACCGCAGACACAATCACAAAGAAAATCCCGCTCTTCTCACCATAAATCAGGGACACCCCCGCAGGTATGAAAAGCAGGGCGCCCTCGACGCCCAGCATTTTCCCCAGTATGTATATAATCATTCGTTTATTCATGACCAAGCCTCTACATCAAAATATCTGTGATATCCTCAACACGCCTGTCCATTGTGACCACGATTACACTGTCGCCCGGCTGCATCCAGTCATCTCCGCTCGGTATGATGATCTGTCTCTGTCTTGCGATACAAGCGATAAGGTTATTCGATCTCAGCCTGAGATCTTTCAGCGGAATTCCTGTATACTCCGTCTCGCTCTTTATGATAAATTCCAGAGCTTCCACCTTCTCATCCACAAGCTGGTACATGGTCTCAATATTGGCACTCTTCTGAGAATTCTTCCTCGCCCTAACATAACTTAAGATTGCATCCGCAGTTGCCGTCTTTGCAGAGACAATACTGTCGATTCCAAACTCTTCCACCATACGCGCGCGTCTGTCTTCATTGACTTTTGCCACAATTTTTTCCGTTCCCTGACTCTTAGCAAAAAGGGACAGAATAATATTTTCCTCATCCATACCGGTCAGAGCGATAAATGCATCTGCCTCTTCAACGCCTTCCTCGATCAGAAGATCGTGGTCCGTAGCGTCACCGCAGATAATCGTTGCTTTCGGAAGAAGCTCGCACAGCTCCTCACAGCGTGTCTCACTTTTCTCAATAATTTTGATCTGCATACCAAAAGTGGACAGCTTCTTTGCAAGATAATATGCAATCCTTCCACCTCCGCAGATAATCACTCGTTTAATCTTCTCCCGGTGTTTTCCATACAGCTTAAAAAAGGACCCCACTTCTCTGTGGGATACCGTCACATGCAGCCGGTCCCCTTCGCGGATCTCATAATCTCCGTCCGGAATCAGCACCTCACTGCCATGTTCCACCGCGCATACAAGCAGCTTGACCTGGAACTCCTGATACACTCTGGCCAGCGTCATTCCCACAAAACGGCTCTGTGCAGTAACCGGGAACTGCACAAGCTCCACACGTCTTTTCGCAAACGTCTCCATCTTGCTGGCATCCGGAAAGAGCAGGATTCTCCCGATTTCATCCGCCATGATCAGCTCCGGATTCACCGCCATACTCAGATGCAGATCATCCTTCAGAAGCCCGATCTGATTGAAATAAACAGGGTTACGTACGCGGGCAATCGTATGTTTTGCCCCCAGCTTCTTTGCGATCAGGCAGCTTAACATATTGCACTCATCAGCCGACGTGCAGGCAATGACCAGATCCGCGTGCGGAACATCTGCCAGTTTCTGCACTTCCGCATCCGCCCCGTCCCCCGGAACACAGGAAATATCCAGTCTGTCGATGGCAAAGCGCAGCTTCTTTTCATTGTTATCGATCATAGTCACATCATAATCTTCGACAGAAAGCTGCCGTGCAAGTTTATAGCCGACTTTTCCGTCACCAATGATTACTATATTCATTTTCTTTCTCCCACTTTCGGAACGCTTCCGGCGTACCTTTATTCGCACATATGGCCGCGCCTGACAGGCGCTGTATATAGCAGAACGATTATAGCACCTTTGCCCTTAAAGTACAATATTCTTTGTACATTCTTATCAGGTTCATTTGCAGCAGCTATATATTCATTAACTTCCGGATTGTAAAGCCCAGAAAACAGCCCTATTTCGACAAAGATTCTGCGGGGATGGAGGACGGCGAGGGGCGCCTTCGGAAGGGGATTAGTGAAACTTAAAGTACCGGATACGGAT
>JAHZHF010000023.1:2185-20492 GCA_019420405.1 Clostridiales bacterium | reverse complement strand
ATGAGCTGAGCGCCCGTCAATGAGTAAAACAGCGGCGGCAGCCGCAATAAGCACGGAGTGCGGTTTTACGAATGGCGCGGGCTGAACTGTTACTCTTTTTTGTAATTCAGCTATAAACTTATTCGCTCTACCAGCAGCACAGTCACCTCATCCCCTTCACATACGCCGGGGCTGCCTTCCTCTACTTCTATGAGGCAGTTTGTGCCGATTCCGCCTTTGAGCTGTCCGTTTCCCTGGCTTCCCGAGAACCAGACCCGTTCTCCGTCGTATCTCCCCCTGAGCATTCTCCTAACCGGGCTGGGTTTCCGGAAACAGTCTCCAGCCACAGCCTTTTTTCTCAGAAATACCTCTCCGTTTTCCCCGTACATTTTCGCACGCAGCACCGGAAAAAGAAGTTCGAACACCGCAAACGCCGAATACGGATTTCCCGACAGAGACAGAACCGGAGTTCCGGATACAAGAGAGAATATGGTTGGCATTCCCGGCTTTATCTCCATCCCACGGAATATGATCTGCGCGTTCAGCCGTTCCAGTATCTCAGGGATCAGATCTTTCTCCCCCACCGACACGCCTCCGGTTGTTATAATTACATCCGCGTCTTTCGCAGCCTGCTCTGCCGCACGGCAGATCTCATCCAGGGAATCCCCTGTCTGTATGCATTCCCCGGCCTCGCAATTCATCTGTGCAAGGCGCACTTTCAAGTAGGCCATATTAGAATTATAGATCTGTCCAGGTTTCAGCGGATCTCCGGGCTTTTGAAGTTCGTCCCCGGTTGTAATCACAGCGGCTCTGAGCTTCCTCCTGACGGTGAGCCCGGTCAGGCCTGCTGCCACAGCACAGGCAACTGTATATGCATCTGCCTCGTCGCCCTTTCGGGCCAGCACTTCTCCCTGACAGAAGTCTTCTCCGGCCGGACAGACACAGCTTCCGCGGGACGACGGCCTGTATATCTTCACCGTATCCGCGCCTTCTTCTCCCGGAATCCAGTCTGTATCTTCCTGGCGTACAACACAGTCTGCGCCCTGCGGCACTGCCGCTCCGGTCATGATCCGTACAGCCTCTCCTGAGCGGATCGAACCGTCAAAATACATGCCTGCACAGAGACGGCCTGTCACTTTGAGCGTACACGGTCTCTCTTTCGAAGCATGCGCAATGTCCTCCGCCCGCACCGCATATCCGTCCATTGCAGATCTCGGAAAGGGCGGCTGGGTCATCGACGCTGTCAGGCCCTCTCCCAAAATTCTCCCGGCGCAGTATTCCGCCGGGAGATATTCACACTCCACTTCACCAACTGATTCTCTTATCAATTCCTGAGCTCTTTCCACCGATATCTTTTCAGCCGATCTTCCCTTCATCTTTCCGTCCCTTCTGTTCTGCGCCGGTTTTCCCGTTTTCCATGATCATAGCGTCAGGCATACGCCGCAGCCTTCCTCCACGGCTTTTTTATATACCTCATAGGCGCAGGCCACGTCATAGAATCCCGAGCCCATGTGCGTATAGACGATGATCTCATCTTCCGACTCTCTTCCCGGTATCTTTCCGTTCACTACGTCCGTTATCTCCCCATATACATCCTCATAATTAAGACAAACATCGTGAGACATCTGTCTGCTGTCTATAATTTCCGCGCGGTCTGTCTTCGCACTTCCTACAAACCACTTGTCCGCCCTTCTGGCAAGCTCAGGGTCTGTATCGATAAAACCATCCAGCGCGATCACCGTCGTTCCCTTTTCCACACATCCGGAATGCAGCAGAATCTCCGGACTGCTCGTTGCCACAAGGATCACATCCGCGCCTTTTCCGATCTGCGTCCGGTCAGGCACGTACACAAGAGGAGCACCGGGATCAAACGCCGACCTCAATTTTTCAAACCCTTCTGCCCTGCGGCAGTATACTTGTACTTTCTCAATTTCCGGGAACTCGCAGAGAAATCCTTCGATCCCTTTTTCTGCCTCCAGTCCGTTTCCGATCACCGACAGGGTTTTCAGCGGCCGGTCTCCATGAAGGTATCTGGCCGCCGCCACAGCGTGGCCGCCCGCCGTGCGCATGGCCGTAATTGCCGTCCCATGCACCACGGCTTTGAGCTCACCGGTTCTGATATCATTTAAAACGATCAGGTTGCTGTGGCTGAACGGATACCCCTCCGCCGGGTTCATATAACAGTTGATCCACTTGAAGCCGAGGACGCCCCGGTCCGAAAGACAGGCCGGAATATAAAGGAACTCGTTCCCGGTGTCCTTTCCCGCGGGGAGGAAACAGCGGTCTCCCTCTGTCAGATTCCCCGACTTCCACTCTGCCCACAGTTCTTTTACAGTGCGTATGACGGTATCCGGCGTAAGGAAACGTTTCACACACGCCTCGTCTAAATATAGAAATTCTCTGTTCATTTATTATTTACCATATCCATCATCTTTTTCAGCGATCTGTTTACTTTTACTTCTTTGAGCTCTTCTTCATCCAGAAGTGTCAGCGCTCCGGTGGGGCAGTTTCTGACACAGGCCGGCTCCAGTCCGCATTTCACACGGTCTACGCATCCGTCGCATTTGATCATCTTTCCGTCGGACGCATAGCTGGGTGCTCCGAACGGACATGCCATGGCGCAGCTGTGACAGCCGATGCAGTTCGTATTGTCATACACCGTGAAGCCCGTCTCCTCATCTTTGCTTAAACAGTTGCACGGACACGCCGTGATACACGGAGCGTCCTCGCAGTGGAAGCAGGCGATAGAGTAATACTCAAACCCGCCGTTTTCTGCCTCCAGATCGCTCACCACGCGGAACGGAGACACACCAGCCGTCACGTCCAGATCATTCTGGTCCATGCACGCGATCGCGCAGGCTCCGCACGCCGAACATTTATGAACATCAAGATCAATCACTTTTCCCATTGTTATTCTCCTTACTATTCACAGCAACCCTTCGTCAGCAGCTCAATCACTTTCTCAGGTATCCCCTCGCGGATCATCCGCACCCGGGACACCGGGCTTAACGGCTCCCTGCTGCCTTCGAGCCGCTTAATCATATAAGACTTAAACACGCCGCTCGCTCCGTAGGAATCCAGGAAATTCATGCACACCGGGACACCGTCCTGAAGCCGCACTACAAATTTCTGCCCCTTTGCTTTATCCTCGTATGTATACTCTTCTCCCGTGCTCTTTACATCGCCGTATCCGATGAAATCCATCCCCATGAAATGAGTGATATTGTGGAGCATATTTCCCGGATACACTGTTTTCACACCGGCCATATTTGCCCCGGCAGTCTCACCCTGCCGCGCAGCGTTATCCCAGATACCTATGATCTGCGTCTCTCCGGTCTGGATATTATTTCCCTCGCAGCAGTCTCCGGCGCTGTAGATGTCCGGCATGCTGGTCCGCATGGACGTATCCACGACGATCCCTCTGTTCACCTTGATCTTTTCGTCGACGGTCTGCGTATTGGCTCTTGTACCGATACACATCATCACCAGATCGCAGCTCACGTTTTCGCCGTCGCCGAACACAACTTTCAGTTTTCCGTCTTCCTCCTCAATCGCCTGCAGCGCTTTTGAAAACGCAAGACGGATTCCCTTTTCCTTAAGCCGCGCCTCAATCTCCGCCGCAACTTCCGGCACCGCGGATACCGGGAATATATAGGGCGCCATGTCCGCCAGGGTGCAGGCAATTCCGTTCGCATGGAAAAGCTCTACCAGCTTGATTCCCACCATGGAAGCACCCACGACAACCGCGCTCTTTATCTTTCCGGTTTCAAGGACTGCTTTCACCTGCTCCGCATCGTCCATATTCCGCATCACGAATACATTTTCCCTGTCCGTTCCGGGGATGGGCGGGACGAATGCCCTCGCCCCCGTTGAAACCAGAATCTGGTCGTAAGATCTCTGTTCCCCGTTTCCGAGCAGAACCGCCTTCTCTTCTGACAGCACACGGGAAACCGGCTCTCTGTAGACACGGAAATCAAATTCTCTGCTGATCTCCTCCAGTGTTCCAAAAGGAAGCGTACCCGCTTTGCTGATTTTTCCATAAATATAATAAGTGGTCAGCATGGGATTGCCCGGGGCCCAGTCAGAGTCCGTATACACGTCGATCTCTCCGCCGTACCCGTGCTCGCGCATAGATTTCACCGCATGATATCCCGCGCAGCCGAATCCCACCACCGCTGTTTTCTGTTTCATCTGCTCTTCCTCCAAAGCTTTCTCAGGCGTCTGCAAGGCGTCTGATCCTGCATCTGCTCGACTTAAATCCCGGATAGCCGCTGTACGGATCAAGGTGTTTTGCCCCGATCAGGTCATTCGCATTTGCCTCCGTATAACCGTGGTAGATCTGGACATCGCCCCTTCTGATCTTCACCGACGGATTCGCCTTCATCCTGATCGCGCCTGTCACTGTGCTGATCTCGATCATATCACCTTTTTCGATCCCGAGCTCTTTCGCATCGTCAATATTGATATCGGCCATAGGATCTTTCCTTAAGCTCCTCGTCCATGCCAGATTGTGAAGCCTGGAGTGGATCGCGTTGGGGATTCTCGATCCGGTCACCAGAATGAACGGATACTCCTTCGGATCCATCCCCTCGTCGTCCAGCGTCTCATGCCAGGCCGGTATCGGACTCAGCCCCATATCCTTGAACTCCGCTATATAATTGGAATAGAACTCAAACTTTCCACTGGCCGTATTCATGCCGTTTGCCGTGAATTCTCCCGGAACCACATCCCGAGCTTCCGGCACTTTGATCGGCAGATCGCTGGCCTTCATATCGTCGATGGTGACGCTCAAATCCCGGATCATGTAGTTGATCTCCGCCTCGTATCCCTCGCGGAGCAGCGGATCGTCCAGATCCATCACATCCGCCAGCTCTTTTAAAATCTGCACGTCGCTTTTGCTCTCATAGAGCGGTTCGATCACCGGTTTCGTAAATGTGGCATATCCGCCCATATACGCCTTAAATTCGCCTCTCTCATAAGAAGTGCAGGCCGGGAGTACGATATCCGCATACTTCGCCGTATCTGTCATGAACAGGTCAACATCCACAAAGAAGTCCAGCGTCTTTAACGCCTCATACATCCTCTGTGTATCCGGGAAAATCTTGGCGTTCATGCCCGCCCCGTACACAGCCTTGATCGGGTATGGCGTCCCCTCCAGGATCTGCCTGGAGAAATCCATCGCCTGGAACTCATCCATAAACTTGCTCCAAAGCGGGAATTTCCTGCATCCGATGGCGTCCTTCTTCCGGTCAGGCTGCACGTCCAGATAATACTCGTGCTCATACATATGATATCCGGCGGGCATATCGTAAAACGTGGACTTCTCCGGGATCTGTCCGCCCGGTCGGTCAAAGTTTCCGGTCAGCCCGTTTAAGCAGATCATAGCTCTGTAATTCTGGAATCCGTTTACGTGGTGGGTAATGGAACAGGACGTCTCCATAATGGACGCAGGCCCGTTCGTTGCATACAGTTTCGTCGCCTCGTAAATATCATCCGGATCCAGGCCCGTGATCCTGGCCGTCGTCTCAAGGTCGAACTGCTTGACATATGCAGCGTACTCCTCAAATCCATAGGTATATTTCTCAATATATTCCTTGTCGTGCCAGTCATTCTCAATGATCAGATTCGCCATTCCCAGCGCCAGCGCACCGTCCGTTCCCGGCTGGATCTGGAGATGGATATCCGCCAGCTTCTGAGTGGCAGGTGTTTTCCGCGGATCAATGATGATGAACTTTTTCCCCTGTTCTTTGAGTTTCAAAAGTCTCGCACACATCAGGTGGTTGGAGTGGAAGCTGTTCATAGCGAACCCGAGGATTACGTTGGAATTCTCCATATCCGGATCGGAATTAAGCCCCGCCGTCGCCTCCCAGGCCATCTCGCTGGCCTTAAAGCATGTGCTGCACTCTGTTCCGTAATTTATGGAGCCGAAGGAGTAGGCAAAGCGGTGCAGGTACTGTCTGTACCACTTTGTATATCCCGAGAAAAACGCAACGCTGTCCGCGCCGTATTCTTTTTTCACCTTCAGCATATTGTCCGCTATGGTCTGATATGCCTCATCCCAGGAGATCGGCTCAAACTTCCCTTCGCCCCGCTCACCCACGCGCTTAAGCGGTGTCTTTAAACGGTCCGGACGGTAAACATACTGCCGGCCCGCAGCTCCTTTTGTACAGAGCTTTCCATGATTCCGGGGATGCTCTTTTGTCCCCTCCAGCTTAATGATCCTGCCGTCTTTTACATAAGCATCGACACCGCAGTGCATGCCCGGACAACAGATATCACACAGCGTCCTTTTAATCTCTATCCCATTTCCTTCGCAGGGAATCTTTGCTTTTGTCATTCTTTCTAAATCCGGCATAATACCCTCCGTCATATCTTTTTGTAACAACAGTTCAGCCGGCAGCCACTATCCGCATGAAGTGCGGTTTTACCAATGGCGCGGGCTGAACTGTTCTATAGTTACTATGAATAGTAACGTTCTACGTTTATATGGTAAATAATTTCCCAAGATACGGGATCTTATCGCCTACGCGGGCTTTTCTGAGCGCTCCCCAGAGCGTCACCTGGTTGCTGGTCAGAACCGGGAGGCCGAAGTCTGTCTCAATCGTTGAGATAACATCCAGCACGTTCATTCCCGTACAGCTGATAAAGATACAGTCAGCGCCCGTCAGGTCGAGATTCTTCACATGTCTGTAAATCTCATGGGGACGGTCGTCCAGTTCATCCAGAGAACATCTCTCGGACGTCATTCCCTTGATCGTCGTCACGTGGATTCCGTTGTCCTCAAGGAACTGTTTTTCCAGCACATTGGTCTCATCCGGGTAAGGAGTGACAACCGCTGCATTCGAAACTCCAAGCGCATGGAACGCATCCAGAAGAGACGTGCTTGTCGTAAGTCCCGGATATCCGCAGGCTTTTTCGATGGTCTCAATACACTTCTTGTCGAATCCGCTTCCGCCCACAAGGCTTCCCGAGGTGCACCCGAACGTCACCACATCGAAGGGCTCGATATCATCTTCACCTTCTACCCTCTTATAAATCTTCGCCGCATCCTCAAGGCACGCCACCATATCCATCAGCTCTTCCGGCGTAGGATTCCCCGAAAAGGGGATCCGGTTCGTCACGATCGCGACGCCTTCCGGAGCAAATCTGTGAAAATCCGCCTCGATCGCAACACCTGTTGTCGGCGCAATCACGCCAATCTCCGCTCTCCATCTGTATAACATATTTTTCCTCCTTTTATCTTCTATCCGATCTCTTCCAGGATCTCATCCATCGTCATCTCCGGTCCATATCCCGCGTTCTCAAGTGTCCGCCCTTCTTTGCAGTAATCTGTTCCGTTGATTGCAGATGCCAGGGTGATAATCGACTTAAGCACCGGCATCTCCACGCCCAGACGGTCCGCGCAGGAAAGAGCCATGGACGCGCAGGCTCCGGCGTCCTCATCCACATATCTGTGGCTCAGGCTGTCCGGTCCTTTTAAGGTACGGAATACGGAATACTCCGGATGATTCTTCCAGTCTCTGAGCTCCTCGAAAAATTCTGTAGCGGAATCTCTCTCCTCCAGTCCGAATTTCGCCAGCAGTTGGATCCTCTCCTGGCGTACAGCCTCGGTGCAGCGCACCGCGTAGTCCGTCAGTCCGTGCTGGAACAGGATGAAATCCTCTCCCATCTGGTCAACCGTACTGGATGCCAGCAGAGTCGTCCCGATATGTAACACATAATTATCTGAGAGAAGCGCCCCTTCGAGGACATTTTTATTTGCCACAAAGTCCAGCACGCCTTCATTGCGCTTGATAAATTCTTCTGTGCGTCTTCCCGGAAGAGCCGCCACCTTCTTCGCCCGGATCGGGAGTCCCACTGTCACTTCTGCGGGTGCTGTGAGCCTGCACGGACATAAGTTGCCTTCCATCTCCGCGATAATCACGCTCTCCGGCACTCCCTGGGCTTTAAATACATCCCGGAACACGAAGGATCCGAGGTTGCCCGGAACGATCAGGACGCTCTGTCCTTCCTTCATATACGGAGCGATCCGCTCCGCGATCTCCTGATGGCGCTTCGCAGGAACGCAGACGAAGATCAGTTCCGCACTCTTCACTGCCTTCTCAAAGTCCGTTGTTGCACACACCAGTTTGTAAATACCTCTTCCGGCTTTTCCTCTGAGCATGATTCCGTCGGAATCTTCAACTGCCTTTAACTCTTCCTGAAAGCCCTCATGATCACATAATGTAACCTGGAATCCTTTTCCTGTAAGATAGGCGGAGGCGGCGTGCCCCGTAGAGCCGCCTCCGATTACTGTAATATTCTGAATCATCCTGTCTCCCTCCTTAGATCGTCAGATAGCTGCTGATCTCAGCCATGTCTTCCACATCCTGCAGCTTATTGAGAACGAAATCACACAGAGCATCCTGTTTCTCCTCGCTCATCAGCCCGTCTGTCGCCAGTTTGAAGCAGGCAATACACTCTTCTCTTGTATACGGGTTCTGCGGATGTCCCTTCGGGAACTGAATATTCTCTTCGTATACTGTTCCATCCTCCATTGTTACTCTCATGGAGTACGCCGGGTAGGAGCCCTTCTGGAATGTGTCAAAGTTGTGGCTGATCAGTGACGTCTCGCCAATACCTTTCACCTTGGAAGCCATCTTGAGGATCTCCGGATCTTTCAGGTACTTCTCATCCAGCCATGCGGTTCCAACCTTTGGCCCCTTTAAGTACATTGCCATACAGAACGGAATGCTGAACTGTGCTGCAACCATGGAATCGTAGCCGTCTGCCGGGCTGTCCTCGCTTCTCTCCGGAATAAACGGAGATACCTCAATAAGTTTAATCTTATCCGGATCAACATTGTGTTTCGTCTTAATCGCATGGATCATATCCATCGGAGTCTGAATCCACATATTTACCGGCCAGTTCTTAAGCATCAGTTCCATAATCATATATCTGCTGCCCAGATCCTTATCATACCAATCCCAGTCGCACTGGTCGGATACGCCGAAGTAATATCCTGTATCTTCCTCGAGAACTCCCATCAGAGTAGAGATTCCCTTCTCTGTGATCAGTGCACACTCTACGGCGCTCTGTGCTGTGAGTCCGTGTGTATAGTGATAGAAATCACTGAAGCTTGAGTGGATCAGGTTGATCGCGATCGGAGTCATATGCCCTGCCGCACCGAGGAGCTGGTTCATCTTCCCGCCTTTGATGCCGAGAAGCTTTCCTGTCACTGATGCCGGTGCAAAGATCTGCCAGCAGTGAAGTCCCCATCCCTCTTCAAAGCGCTTCGGAGACGGCTGTACTGCCATTGCAATTCTCTGGTAAACATCGTATCCTCCCACAAGAGCAGTCAGATAGTCTTTTCCGCTCTTATGATATGCTTCGGACACTGCCAGACCTGTCGGAACAGCGCCTGCTGACGGATGACCTGTCCAGGAGCAGTCCTCCCAGTCTAAAAGGTCTGCAAGAGTTCCGCTTGCGAGTACGGCGTTTCCAAGGCTGACTTTTGATCCTTCACCGATGATCGTCGCCTCTTTGCCTCCGGTTCCGAGTTCTTTCGCCACACTGATGATGTTCTTCCCGGCCTCCGTCTTCACAGCCGCGATCGCCGCTCCGATCGTATGCAGTGTTACAAGTTTTGCTCTTTCGATTACTTCGTCCGGGATGTTCTCATACTTGAGGTCTGATAAATAGTCTGCTATAATCTGTGTATATTTTTTCATAATGGTTTCTCCTTTCAAGTTTCATTTATTATGTGAGGTGTTTCTATGCGTATCGAACATTTACAGTATCTGACTGAAATCGCGAAATATCAGTCTATATCAACCGCCGCCAAAAAGCTGTATATCAGCCAGACCGGCTTAAGCGCGATCGTCAACTCCATCGAAGCTGAGCTGAATATCCAGATCTTTGTACGTTCCAACAAGGGAACCCTGCTCACCCCGGAAGGGGAACGCGCGCTGGAGCTTATTGAAGATATCCTTTCCAAAAACGATGAACTGCATTTTCTGTACTCGGACAACAGCCCTTACAGTCAGATCATCAACCTGGGTGTGTTTCCCTCCGGCACTCATGCGCTTTCCCGGTATCTTGCAAATATCTGGATGCACGAGCACCCGCATATCCATCTGCATATATACGAGATAGGCTACACCCATTTCCTGAACTGTGTGAAAGAGCACACGGCGAAAATTGTAATCGGAGCGGATGATCTCAAGAACCGCTATTCAAGCGATGGGAAAATTTATCTTGAGACGCTGCATCACGACCACTTCTGCGTCCTTGTCTCATCGCAGTCCGATCTTGCGGAACAGGATCATCTCCACATCGACGATCTGTTTGAACGTCATCTGGTACTGACCCACAACTTCCCGGATCCGCAGGATAAACCCATCGGATATATCCTGCATAAATTCCGTTACTTCACTGTCGTGAACAACCTGGAAGTCGCCAAAGATATGCTCATTGACAATCCTCAGGCTCTGATGATCGTCCCTGCTCTTTCTGTCTATAAAGATACACAGTTGGAGAACGGGGCGCTGAAATTACTGGAGGTCAGAGGTTTTGACACCAATCTGGCTATTTTCATGCTCTGTGACATTACTTCGAAACTGAGCATTCACGAGAGCAAGCTTATGCAGGATATCCGGAAATTCTTTGCTTCTCTTCCTCCCGCTAAACAATAAAGCTGGCGATCAGGTAAACGGGCAGGGCACAGATGAAGAAGATCAGGCAGTACATCAGGCCGTATTTGTATATATCTTTCACCTCAATCCATTTATTTCCGTACAGATACGGCGCCATACCCGATGACCCCGGAAGGATGAATCCCATCGTTGCCACGAATATGATAATCATACCGATCAGGGCCGGCGAGAAGTAATAGTCCCCGACGAAGGGGATGATCACTGTCATTAAGACAACTCCGGTCGCCATATTGCTGCCTATATTTGTCAGGAACATCATAACAAGCAGCACAGTGGCGATAAATACTACCGGATGCATTCCGGACAGGATCGGAGAGAGTACATTACTCAAAAGCTCTGTCACCCCGGTTCCTTCGGAGGTAACGGCTCTCGCCGCCGGGATGATCGCTGCACACATCATCAGGATGCTCCAGTTCAATCCGCCGGAAGCAACCTTCTGGAAGTCCAGGATCGGCTCTCCGCTCCTCTCGCGGAGCACCATTGCCAGCACAAGCACAAGCGCGAACCATCCGGCCTGCGTAATCCTGTTGAGCAGTGCGATGATCGGCCAGTCAGCCGGGAGCACGATGGTCACAAGTACATAGAACACAACCAGAAGGAAACAGAAAAACAGTGTTTTATGCCGGACATTCAGCTTCATTTCAACTGAAGTATCTCTTTCCAGCGCCTCAATATCCACATCTTTTAATTTATCAAAATCACATTTGAAGATATACTTCATCGCCAGTACATATACCAGCGTTACCAGCGTTTCAATGATGAATCCGATAATGAAATAAGTAACATAATTAATACCGTATCCGGTCATATCCTCAAAGGTCTGAGCCAGTACCAGCCACCAGCTCTGGAAAGCGAAAAGTCCTTCGTACAGAATACATGCAAGAAAGCTTCCAAGGATCATCATCGTGCTGTACCGCTCCCCCTTCTTGTACCCGACCATATCCGCGATATTGTAAAAGATCGCCCAGGCAAGCAGGACAGATGCGTTGGATGAAATCAAAAGGGAACAAAGGCCGAAAGCGATCATGTATACCAGCGTGAACAGCATCGGTTTTCCGTGCAGGGCCTTTCTTGTAATGATCCAGCGTGCCAGAATCTCTCCCAGACCGCTCTGGTTGATCGCTTCCGCAAGGATCAGGATAATCAGCATCATCCAGACAAGTTCGCTTCCAAAGCCGCTGGAGATTGCCTCCGTTACGGAACAGTAATCCGTCATTCCAAGCGCGATCAGGCCGATCATACTGGGCCAGATAATATCAACCACACAGCAGAGATAGATCAGACCGATAAACACGCCCGTCACCTGCATCCCCACATGTGTCAGTGGGCCGATTTCCGGAAGAAACTGAAAGCCGAACATGATAATGAGACCGATCGCGGATTTCACATAGTAGTTCAAATTTTTGCTCTTCATTCGTTTTAATCCTTTCTGTAATCTTAGAGCGCTCTTTCTGTTATCATTATATTTCTCGGCATACTCTTTGTATAATATGTATATTTGCTGGCTGCTATCAGAAAAATTGTTGGCAGATTCTTACTATAAATAGTAACAGCAAATTTCTCCAGTCATACAAAAAAGGATAGGTTTTTCACCTATCCTTTTTCCCGTTTTCTTGTTCATTTTTTCTCTTTTATGCCTTCGCCCACGCCTGTGTCTCTGTCCGGATCTCCGTATTAGGATTTTCAAGCGCTTCTTCCATCTTCAGGCAAAGATACATATCCTGAAGCGCACTCTTCAAACTGTAAAATTCCTTTCCTGTCTCAAGATATTCTCTCATCTGTTTCATACAGTACGCCACCGCTATCTCATCATCATTTAATCTCGCGTTGCCAAACGGATTTTTGTACAGGAATTCTTCCCCAAGCATTATCCCGTAATGACACCACTCCTGGTTTCCGTATATTCCCAAATCAATCCTGTTGAGCTGCTCCGTCACCGGGACATTCTTTTCTGTCAGATAGCGGACCGTCATATCGTCAATCTCTCCTCTGACCCCCTGAACGTTAAGCTGTCTGGTTCGGATAAAAGAATGGTACTGCGCGGGATCGGAGAAATCAAAAAACGCAGTCTTTCCATTATCAAATTCCATTGTCAGTCTGTCTCTGGAGCAGGAGAAGACCTTCCCGGAAAAATCCATTCCCTCACGCCCATATGTCTCTGTAACATCAAACCAGAAACGTTTTCCGTATATTACGGCATTTTCATATCCAGCTTTCAAATACCTGCGGATCATGCTTGCGCCGTGATACCCGTGCAGAGAAGAAATGTTTATATTTTCCACTTCACCTATTTTCCCGCTGGAAATAACATTTTCCCATGCGGCATACAGCGGCTGGGCAAAATACTGCTCCGCGATCTGGATTCTGGCGTTATGCTCCGTATACTGGTTCCAGACTTTTTTCAGGCTTTCCAGATCTTCTCCGGGCGGAGTTTCACACAGAACGGGAATATCCCGCTCAAAGAGCTCTAAAAGATAATCGGAAACAAATCCTCTCTTTATAGCAAGAACGACATACTCCGGATTGCCCTTTATCAGCTCATCGAGCGTATTCACAACGACTGTATTAAACTGCCGGGCAAACCGCTCTCCCTTTTCCCTGTCACGTATTAATACCCCTGTAAGTTCAAACAGTTCCGGCAGGCTTTTCGCAATGCGGATGTAAAATTCCGCCCGCCATCCGGAACCGATCAGTCCGAATCTAATTTTTCCCATAGCTGCTGTTTCCTCCTACGGTACAGGGAATCCCCTTGAAGCTTCCAGGATCCGATACCACTCGTCATAGGAGAGCGTAAGATCCAGAGCATCCACCGCTTTTTTCACTCTGTCCATGTTCATTGTTCCGGTAATTGCGGCAATCCTCACAGGATGTACAAAAAGCCATGCATACATCACTGCGTCCACACTCGTATCATGATCCCCTGCAATTTCTTCGCAGACTTTGCGCAGACGTACAGACTGTTCATCTTCTCCTGTGAATACGCTTCCGCCGCCCAGTGGAGACCAGGCCATCAGAGGAATCCTCCTGGTAAATGCATCATCTGTCACGCCATTAAAGAAGTTCTCTGTATTTTTCACAGAGAGTTCCATCTGGTTAATCACTATTTTATGTTTCATATAGCTTTGAAGCATTGCGAACTGTGAAGGCATAAAATTTGACACACCTATATAACGCACTTTTCCCTGATCCACAAGAGAATCCAGCGCTTCTGCTGTTTCAGCGGGGTCTGCCAGGATATCAGGCCTGTGCACAAGGAGAAGATCTATGTAATCTGTTGCCAGATTCTGAAGTGACTCGTCCATCTCCTTTATAATCTCTTTTTTGGTAGATTCATAATAAATTGTTCTGTTTCCGTTCTTACCGGACAGTACAATTCCCGTTTTTGTCACAAGCTGCATTTTTTCCCGCAGCCCGGGATGTTTTTTCAGAACCGCATCCCCAAATAATTTTTCACAGGTGTATCCGCCATATACCGGCGCGTGATCAAAAGTTGTCACTCCCATGTCCATGCATTCTTCCGCAAATCTCAGAAGAGAATCCCCCTGCATGTTTTTGTCGGCAGCCCGCATGCATCCTGCTACCACTTGTGAAATCTCAAATGATTCATCAATTTTTACTGTCTTCATTTCACTACTCCTTATTCTTTAATTCCGCCTGTTGTAAGACCAGCGATAATTCTTTTCTGGAATATCAGTACCAGAATAATCAGGGGCACTGTCACTACTATAGAGGCGGCTGCAATGTCCCCCCACGGAAGCTCATAATTACTCGGCAGCATTGCAATGCCGACAGGCACCGTCCTCATTTCGTCATTCGTCATAAACGTCAGGGCATAGATATACTCATTCCATGCATTTATAAATACAATCAGTGCAACCGAAAATATCGCCGGTTTAATCAGCGGGAGCATAATCCGGAAAAAGATCCCAGCTCTGGAGCAGCCGTCAATCTTTGCTGCCTCTTCATATCCTTTCGGGAGCTGCGAAAAAAAGTTTGTCAAAAGCCATATCGCCATCGGCAGCGCAAATGTGATATACGGAATAATCAGGCCCGCATATGTATTAAGTAATCTGAATTGTCTTAAAAGAAGATATATCGGGCTTAATGTTGCGATTGCCGGAAACATTGATATGCTCAGGATTGCCATCAGAATCGGCTTCTTGCCCCTGAATCTGAGACGCGCAAGCGCATATGCAGCTGATGCGCCTACCAGCAGTCCGAGTACAGTTGTACATGCTGCAACAATAAAACTGTTAATTAAATATCTGCCAAAAGGATGTTTCTCAAAAATATTAAAATAATATTCTATATTAATCTCGCTCGGTATCCACTTCGCCGGTATTGCGGAAATCTCCGACAACGGTTTAATTGATGTCAGAAACTGCCAAAGAAACGGAAGAACAATAATTCCGACGAACAGGATCACAAACAGATAAAAGAATATTTGACCTATAATATGTACTGCTTTTCTGTTCATATTTCCACCTTCCCTCTGTTACTCCAGCGATCCTGTCAGCTGGTCTCCCATCGCTCT
The DNA here is from genome assembly GCA_019420405.1 of Clostridiales bacterium. Classification (GTDB taxonomy): domain Bacteria; phylum Bacillota; class Clostridia; order Lachnospirales; family Lachnospiraceae; genus Mediterraneibacter. Next base: position 5,285 of record JAHZHF010000023.1, on the reverse strand, counting down.
CATATAAATAAGGCTGATGATAAATACAATAACAAAAACCAATACCGCCATCGCGGAACCATACCCGAAATCAAGGAATTTCATCAGGTTATTATACGCATACAGCGAGACGCTTTCTGTCTGATTCGCGCCCCCGGTCATAACTGATACAAGGTCGTAAACACGGAAAGCATCCAATGTACGGAACAGCAGCGCTACAAGCACCGTTCCCTTTACATTTGGAATGGTAACATAGCGGAATCTCTGAAATATATTCGCCCCGTCGATCTTGGCCGCCTCGTACAATTCTTCCGGAATGATCTGCAGCCCTGCCAGAATCAGCAGCGCCATATAGGGAGCCGTTTTCCACACATCAGTAATTACCAGCGCCATAAAAGAACCGTCAGCCGTACTCAGCCAGGCCTGATAATTATCTATAATGCCCAGTTTATATAAAATATCATTAAATAGTCCGTACTGGTCATTGTAGATAAATTTCCACATCATGGCTGAAACAGATGTAGGAATCGCCCAGGGGATCAGAATAGCCGCACGGACAAGTCCTCTTCCCCGAAATGCCTTATTCATTACAAGCGCTGCCGCAAACCCGATCAGCAGCTCAAGCACAACTGTCGCAACCGTAAATTTCAATGTAAACAAAATCGACGCTAATGCTCTTTCGTCTTTAAATATTTCTATATAGTTTTCCAGCCCGATAAACGGATAACCGCTTCCCGGATCTGTCAGCACCATTTCATGAAGGCTTAACCAGAATGTTCTCAGGACCGGATACACTGCAATGATAAGAAGCATAATAATCGCCGGCGCCATCATGATCCAGGCATCTCTGCTCTCATGTTTCATAAGAGAACTGGTCTGTTTCGTTTTTTTCATCATACTGCCTCCTCGGATTTCCGAAAAAGGAGGCGTGCCAGTCCGGCACACCTCCCCACCGTCTGATTACTCTTCGCTGCTCAGCTCTTCAATCTCACTCTGAAGCGTATTAAGCGCATCTTCAACGCTTACCTCTCCCGTCAGTGCCTGATGGATGTTTCTCTGAATTGCATCAGAAACCTGTGCGTACTGCGGGGAAGACGGTCTTGATTTTCCGGTCATAATAATGTCATAAAAATCTGCATAGAACGGAATTTCCTCAAGAATCTCTTCATCCGTATAGACGTCTTTTACTACCGGCGGCTGTGAAGAAATAATGGTCATCTCTTTCTGTGTGTCAAAGCTTATCATATAATTAATAAACTCAACTGCCGCGTCTTTCTGCTCATCGCTGATCGCATTATTTACTACGAGATCAAGTCCTCCAAGGCATGTATGGGACTCTGTTCCGCTTGGTCCTGTAGGAAGCTTTGTAGCTGCAATAAGTCCGGATACTTTAGAACCTTCATCCTGTCCGCTGGACCAGAAACCGGACCAGTCACGGATAAACAGGCATTTGCCTTCTTTGAATACCTGCTCACTTTCTGTCTCGGCATATGTAGTAACACCTTCCGGCGCGTAATTGTCAACCAGAGTTTTCATAATATTGGTTGCCTCAATGTTGTTTTCTGAATTTACAACCGGATTTCCATCCTCATCAAGGATGTCTCCGCCATTGCTCCATACATACTCACACCAGTTCGTCACCATTGCTTCAGACTGAGATGCCTGGAAATCTGCTCCGTACTCAACACCATTGATGCCTACCGCCTGATCGGCCAGTTCCATCCATCCCTCCCATGTCGTCGGGACTTCTGCTCCCAGCTCTTCAAGCACATCCGTTCTGTAGAACAGTACACTGGAGTTCGTAAACCATGGAGCTGCTACCAGCTTGCCGTCATATGTCGCTCCTTCAACGGGGCCTTCCAGCATGGTGCTTGTGTCTATCTTATCTGTCAGATCGTACAGCCAGCCTGCAGAAGCAAACTCTGCCACATAGACAACATCAAGCCCCATTACATCCACACTTGTGTCCCCGGATGCCAGCTTATTTACGAAATCATCATGAACCTGATTCGTATCCTGAGGAAGAAGCACAGTCTCAACATGGATCTTATCCTGACTTTCATTAAACTGGTCTACGATCTGCTGAGTTGCTTCTCCTACACCCTGGTCAAATGAGAAATTAAGCGTAATCTTATCACTCGATCCCTCACCTGAATCCGTGCCGCTGTCCGATCCGCTTCCGGATCCGCTGCAGCCTGCAAGTGATGCGGTCATTGCCGCCGCCATAGCGCATGCAAGAACTCGTTTCATCTTCTTTTTCATCATGTTTCCTCCTTTAAAAAAAATAATTTATTTGATTCCCCTCTTCGGGAGAATACTCCTTGTTTATTATCCCAGTCGCTCGGAAATCGTTTTCCTCTGTATCGAAAAAAAAATCATCATTCTTATTGGGTAATATATCATTTAAACATGAATAAATCCATTCCATATAGTAATTTTCCACAAATATCGCGCCTCTTTTTTATGCATGTTGGGAAAACGCTTTCCCGAATGCTATTTTGAAAGAGCTGACTGTGTCAGCTCTAATATTCATCTGTTGAGCGCTTTTACGGTTCCCCGCCGTATGATCTTATGCGGGACATAATGTACAGCCGGCTCTGTTTTTTCAGCACTCATGTATTTCAGAAGCTCTCTGGCCGCCTTAGCCCCCTCTTCAAAATACGGGATTCTGACAGTAGTAAGTTCCGGTCTGAAATAAGTGGCATATTCAAGGTCATCAAATCCAATCACCGAAATTTCTCCCGGAACAGACACATTCCGACTGTTCAGGAACTGGATCGCCCCGATCGCAATAAGGTCGCTTCCTGTTACAACCGCGGTCGGAAGGACTGCATTTTCTTCATAAATTCTCTTCATCCCCTCATAGCCGCTCTGAAGTGTAAACTGAACCTGCTCGATATATGAGTAAGGAACTGTAATATTAAGTTCCGTCAGTGCTTTCTTATATCCTTCCAGACGTTTCTGTCCCGATGAATAATCGTACTCAGGCCCTCCAAGATATGCTATCCTTTCATGACCATTCTGGTTCAGAAACATAACCGCATCATACATTGCAAGTACGTTATTATGTGTCACGGTATCAATCTGACTATTTGCAACGGATGCTTCCTGAGTCATCAAA
>JAHZHF010000023.1:0-2175 GCA_019420405.1 Clostridiales bacterium | reverse complement strand
TAATCTTTTTCCTGCATCACGTCCACCAGCCGCTGATTAACATCTACACCGGCAAACAGCGCTCCATCAATCTGTCTGTCCTCCAGTATGCTCAGAAGGTTTATCTCTCTCTCTATTTCGCCTCCTGACTCACATACCATAATCGTATATCCTTTTTTCGAACATACACTGTTAATCCCTTTTGTCAGGGCTCCAAAGACTCCGTTCGATATATCGGGTACAATAACTCCCACAATATTTGTTTTTTTGGTAATCAGGCTCTGAGCCAGTGTGTTGGGAGTATTATGATTCTTCTCAATGATCCGGTATACCCTGTCTCTTAATTCCGGGCTTACCGGCTTTGTATTATTCATCACTCTTGAAACTGTCGAAATTGATACTCCGGCTTCTTTCGCGATATCTGCAATTGTAACTGCCATATAAGCTTTCCTTCCCCTCGCGAGGAAAACGCTTTCCTCATCTGAGATCATCATAGCACCGCTCTATATATCCGTCAATCTCTTTTTCTTATTCCGAGTAATATTTGTATACTATTTCTAATTTAAAACTAACATTTTTATGCAAATTGACAGCCAAATGAAATGTCTGCTTCCGGCTGAGATCTCCTGCTGAGCAGCATATCACTTCTGTTAATCCTCCTCGATTCTGACAAATTTGCCGGCCGGCTGTTTGCAGACAGGACAGGTAAAATCTTCCGGCACCGGCCCTTCATGAATATAGCCGCAAACGGTACATTTCCATTTTTCTGTTTTGTCTTCCCGAGGTTCATTAAACTCTATAGTTTTCAGCAAATCATCCACGTCCTCAACAGGAATATCCGGATAATTTCTGATCTGTTTCAGGAACGCTCTGGTATTCCCGCTTTGAGGAAGCATAAATCCGGCTTCCCGGCATAAGTCCTCCGCCATAAGCCTTGATGATTTTTCAACGGCCGCACTCAGCGCATCCGGCATCTGCGCTGCGATACTTTCTGCCCTGGCTTTGCTCTGAAGCAGCCCGCGCAGCGCTTCCACTGTCCTGTCTTCTTTCTTCTGCTGAGGCGGATACGCCCTGGGCACCATTGAAATCGCCGAAGAAGGACACGCCGCTGCACAGTCCCCGCACCCGATACACTTGTCTATATCGATGATGCTGTTCTCTGTATCAGAAGCTCCTGTCTGACAGACATATAGGCAAAGGCAGTCTTTCGTACACAGCCTTAAGTTTCTGACAGCATAATATTTACTCATTTTCCTGTCCTCCTTTCCGTTTTCTCAAATTTCCAGGACGGAACCTTACAGACCGGGCATAGCTCGGGCGGGGCGTCACCGACATAAACAAAGCCACAGACACTGCAGACATAAACGCCGGCATTCTCCAGCATTTTACCGCCCTCCTCTTCATAACGGGAGAGCAGAGACTGAAGCATCCTTGTCACTTTTTCACCCCAGACAAGCGCCCGCAGCGCACCTCTGTCCGGTTTTTCCCCGGCTATAGCATTCGCATAGGGATATCCTTTTGACAGATCTGTTTCTATTAACTCAAGCAGCTTCTCAACCGATGGGTGCTCTAAAGAGTCCGCTCTGTCCCGGAAAAACTCTGCTAATTTCCTGAATCTCTTCTCCTGTTCCGGCATATACTGCTTTTCACAGCCGCGGGCGAGATTCGAACAGATAATGCTCATTTCCATCGCAGAAAAAGACGCATCTACTTCCGGCACGGGAATACTTTCTGTTGTTGCCGGAGTTTCTTCCCTCGGATTAAACACTTCTTTACCGGCGCCGCAAATCGGGCATCTCCAGTCATTCGCCAGTTCTTCCCATTTACCGTTCTTCTCTTCGTCGTAAATGTAACCGCAGATGGAACAGATGTATTGTTTCATATGTATTCGCCTCCTTTTCAATTCATAATTTGCAACAGTTCAGGCTGTACCGTTTAAAAAGCCTCACCTCATTTCCGGCGTTTACGCCTCTTTCTCCCATTCTACTGCAGTTCCGTTGTTATAACTGACTTTAGTATACCTTACATCTGACAATTCAGCAATCAAATGAGACTTGGCGGCGCACTATTTTTGTAACAGTTTCAGCTATTTAGTGTAACAGCTATTTAGTTCATTAACAGTTTCCACTAAATACGTTCGGAAGCGGGCGTGGAGTTGACACACTTATTCTGTGAAAGGGAGACAACCGTTCGATG
>JAHZHF010000229.1 GCA_019420405.1 Clostridiales bacterium | reverse complement strand
CGCCCCTGTTTTCGGATGATTGGAGACAGGGAGTTAATGAACTAAATAGCTGAACTGTTACCCGATAAACATCGCGTCCCCAAAACTGAAAAACCGGTATCTCTCCCGCACGGCCTCCTCGTAAGCGGCCAGTACGTGCTCCCGTCCGGCCAGCGCCGACACCAGCATGATCAGTGTAGACTCAGGCAGATGGAAATTCGTAATCAGGCAGTCCAGGATCTTAAACTGATACCCCGGATAGATAAAGATCTCTGTCCATCCGCTGCATGCTTTCAGTCTGCCGTTTTCATCCGCTGCGGACTCGATCGTCCTGCAGCTCGTCGTTCCCACACAGATCACACGCTTTCCGGCATCTTTCGTGCGGTTGATCTTCTCAGCAGCCTCCTCGTCGATCATATAGAACTCTGAATGCATATGGTGATGTTCCACGTCATCCACCTTCACCGGGCGGAAAGTCCCAAGCCCCACATGCAGAGTCACATGAGCGATCTCAACTCCTTTTCTTTCGATCTCCTCCAGAAGCGCCGGTGTGAAGTGCAGTCCTGCCGTAGGCGCCGCCGCAGATCCCGGGTGTTCCGCATACACTGTGTTGTATCTGTCCCTGTCCTTTAACTGATGGGTAATATAAGGCGGCAGCGGCATCTGACCGAGCTGGTCAAGGATCTCCTCAAAGATCCCCTCATACTCAAAACGGATCAGGCGGTTTCCCTCTTCCACCACATCAATGACCTCTCCGACTAAAAGCCCGTCGCCAAAGCTGATCCTGGTTCCCGGCTTCGCCTTACGGCCCGGCTTGACCAGCGTTTCCCAGACATCATCCGCACCGCGCTTTAAGAGCAGCACTTCGATCTTCGCTCCGGTTCCTTCCCTGGCGCCGATCAGACGTGCGGGAATCACCTTCGTATCATTGATCACCAGACAGTCACCGGGATTCAGGTAATTCACAATCTCCTTAAATACATGATGGGACGTTTCTCCCGTCTCCTTATCCAGCACAAGAAGTCTGGACGAGGAGCGGTCCTCAAGTGGATCCTGAGCGATCAGCTCCTCCGGCAGATCATAATAAAAATCACTTGTCTTCAAGCGTATCTTCCTCTCTTTTCTTCCGTAACAGTTCAGCCTGTTACTTTTCTAAAAATAAGTACCATATATCAAAAGCACCGCACGGCCGTCTACCATGCGGTGCTCACTGTATCTTACACCAATTATTCCGCTAATTCAATACTGAATTACTGTCTCAGCTCAATACCGAGTTCCTCAAGTCCGTTTAAGATCTTCTTCATCGCGGAGGATACATCCGCCTCCTCAAGTGTGCGGTCTTTCGCACGGAATACGATAGAGTACGCAACCGACTTGAATCCCTTCTTAATCTGAGCTCCCTCATAGATATCGAACAGGCGGAAGCTCTCCAGGTTAGCGCCTCCCCTCTTCTCGATCACTTCCTCGATCTGTCCGACAAGAACATCCTTGGGAACTACCATGCTGATATCTCTTGTCACAGACGGATATTTAGCGATACCCGTATACTTTCTGTCAAATGTAGCATACGGAAGGATCTCCGGGATATCGATCACTGCGATATATGCGCGCTCTCCGATTCCGTATGTGTCCGCAACCTCCGGGTGTACCTCACCCAGATATCCTACAACTTTTCCATCGTAAATGATATTAGCCTGACGTCCCGGATGGAGATAGGGCTTTCCGGAATTCGGATCATACTTCTCCCGTTCTTTCATGCCGATCTTCTCGAAGAACTCTTCTACAACGCCTTTCATGGTAAAGAAATCTCCGTCCCCGTACATTCCCAGGGTAAACTGCATCCTCTCCTCCGGAAGTTCTGTCAGAGGAAGTGCTTTCGGCAGATAAATGTTGCCCAGTTCGTAGAGACGTACGTCTTTATTTCTCCGGTTATAATTCGTAGCAAGCGATGTAAGCATTCCGTTTAATGACGTTGTTCTCATGATACTGTAATCCTCGCCCAGCGGATTCATGATTTCCACAACTTTGCGGAGCGGTGAATCTTCCGGGATCAACAGCCTGTCAAATACCTTCGGGCTCTCGAAGGAATACGTCATTCCCTGGCTGAATCCGCAGAACTCTGCGATATCTCTCGCCACCTGCTCGATCCGCAGCTTAAAGGAGAGCTTTCCTGTGGTGGACTCGCCCGCCGGAAGCGTCGTCGGGATATTATCATATCCATAGAATCTCGCCACTTCTTCTGCCAGATCCGCAAGACGGAGCAGATCGTGACGGAAGGTCGGTGCGATTACCTCTTTTTTCTCTGCATCATAGTCCAGATCCAGCATTTTGAAGTATCCGAGCATCTCTTCCTCCGGGATATCTGTTCCAAGGAGCTGATTGATTTTCTCCGCATCAAACGGCACTCTCACAGGCTCCTTCTTCTTCCCGTATACGTCTGCGATTCCGCCGACAACCTCTCCTGCCCCCATCTCTTCCACAAGCTGGCATGCACGGTCGATGGCTGCCTGAGCGTTATTCGGGTCAAGACCTTTCTCAAATTTCGCGGAAGCGTCCGTCCTAAGACCAATTCTCTTGCTTGACTTACGGATGTTGACCCCGTCGAAGCATGCCGCTTCAAAGAGCATTGTCTTTACATCGTCCGTAATCATGGAGTTCTCGCCTCCCATGATTCCCGCGATACCGATCTCCTTCTCACCGTCGCATATCATCAGCACGTTTTCATCCATTGTCCGCTCCTGACCGTCCAGGGTAACGAATTTGTCCCCGTCTTTCGCAGTCTTTACAATAATATGATGATCCGCAATCGTATCCAGGTCATAAGCGTGCATAGGCTGTCCATACTCTTCCATCACATAGTTTGTGATATCCACAAGATTGTTGATGGGACGGATTCCGACAGATGCCAGCCTTCTCTGCATCCACTTCGGAGACGGACCGATCTTGATATTCTTCACAACTCTCGCGCAGTATCTCGGGCAGAGATCTGTATTCTCTACAGTGACTTTAATATAATCATTGACGTCCTCGTCATTTCCTGTCGGTGTTACCACCGGCGGTTTGAACTCCTTGCGGAAGGTTGCAGCCGCCTCTCTGGCAATTCCAACCACGCTGAAGCAGTCCACACGGTTGGATGTGATCTCATACTCGAAGATCGCGTCGTCCAGGCCCAGCGCTTTCACCGCGCTCTCGCCGACAACCGCATCCTCCGGGAAAATGTAAATGCCATACTCCGGAGCTTCCGGGTACATTTCTCTTGTGGAGCCCAGCTCCTCGATCGAGCACATCATGCCGCAGCTCTCCACTCCGCGCAGCTTGCCTTTTTTAATCTTCACGCCGCCTTCGACTTTCTGTCCCGGCTCATGGCCTCCTGCCACACGGCCGCCGTCTAATACAACCGGAACCTTGTCGCCTTCTTTTACGTTCGGCGCTCCTGTCACGATCTGGATCGTCTCCGTCCCGATATTCACCTGGCATATGATTAATTTATCCGCATCCGGATGCTTCTCAATCTTCTCAATCTGGCCGATCACGATCTTATCCAGATCCGCATCCAGTTTTTCATAGCCTTCTACTTTTGTCCCGGAAAGCGTCATCGCATCTGTATATTCCTGCGGTGTCACGTCAAGATCCGGAACATATGCTTTTATCCATGATAATGAAGTGTTCATTTCTAATCCCTTTCCTTCCTTCTATTTCCTTAGAACTGCTTTAAAAATCTGACATCATTTTCGTACAGAAGTCTCATGTCGTCGATCTCATATTTCAGAAGCGCGATACGCTCAAGGCCTACGCCAAATGCAAATCCGCCGTACTCTTCCGGATCAATTCCGCACATTTCAAGCACATGCGGATGTACCATACCGCAGCCTAAGATCTCAATCCAGCCAGATCCCTTACAGAAACGGCATCCCTTGCCGCCGCATTTAAAGCAGCTCACATCCACTTCCGCGCTGGGCTCTGTGAACGGGAAATGATGCGGACGGAACTTTGTCTTTGTCTCCGGACCGAACAGCTCTTTTGCAAATACTTCCAGCGTACCTTTCAGGTCAGCAAAGGAAATATTTTTGTCGATCACAAGTCCCTCGATCTGATGGAAGGACGGAGAATGAGTTGCATCCACCTCGTCAGACCGGAACACTCTTCCCGGTGCAATCATACGAATCGGAAGTTTTCCCTGCTCCATAACACGGGCCTGTACCGGAGACGTCTGGGTACGGAGCACGATGTCCTTATTAATGTAAAATGTATCCTGTTCGTCTTTCGCCGGGTGATCTGCCGGAATGTTCAGCTTCTCAAAGTTATACTCATCGTACTCTACTTCCGGGCCCTCTACAACTTCATAACCCATACCGACGAAGATACGCTCCACCTCTTCCAGAGCGATCGTATTCGGATGGCGGTGACCCATGATATTTTTCTTGGAAGGAAGCGTAACGTCAATCACTTCTTCTTTCATCTTCTGCTCGCGGATCGCCTTCTCCATCTTCGTCTTCGACTCTTCCAGGAGCGCCTCAATAGCCGCTCTTGTATCGTTGACCATCTGGCCTACCTTCGGTCTCTCCTCCGCTGCGACATCTTTCATGCCCTTTAATACTGCGGTCAGTTCCCCTTTCTTCCCAAGGAACTTCACACGCACATCATTGAGCTTTTCCGGTGCGTCCGCTGCCTGTATCAGCGCGGTCGCCTCCGCCTTGATCTGTTCCAGTTTCTCCTTCATCTTTCTTTGCTCCTTTCCTGTTCTCGCCGTGGTTTTCCCTATTCTGTATCTATGCCCGTGTGCCAGGTCCGCTGCTCTGCTCCTTCCGGTCTGTGTGACAGCCCTCACAGCACCTCGATTTCGCTTCGCTCCATCTCGGTCGTGTTCGGTCTGCTCTGCTCCTCCCGGTCTGCGTGCCAGCCCTCACTGCACCTCGATTTCGCTTTGCTCCATCTCGGTCGTGTTCGGTCTGCTCTGCTCCTTCCGGTCTGTGTGACAGCCCTCACAGCACCTCGATTTCGCTT
>JAHZHF010000228.1 GCA_019420405.1 Clostridiales bacterium | reverse complement strand
TCTCCTTCCCCAGAATATGTCTTTTTAAACATTCCGCCCCACTTCCGGACGTTTCAGACGGCAAGTGTTAGTGAACTAAATAGCTGTATACACTATGAAAACTTCTCCACATTTGTTATAATAGCAGGGTCAGCCCGCAGTCACATAATTCGCGCGCTGCCCCTACATTTGTTATAAAAACAGGAGTATCTATATGACTCAGAGAAGAAATAGAAGATCCGGCTCCCGCAGCAGGCACTCTTCCTGGATCAGCGAAGTGATTCAGTGGGCTGCCGTACTGATTGCCGCGGCTGCACTTGCCCTTTTTATAGATAATGTACTGATTGTAAACGCCGAGATACCGTCCGGTTCCATGGAGAACACAATCATGCCCGGAGACCGGGTATTCGGCAACCGTCTTTCCTACACATTCGACGATCCCGAACGGTTTGATGTAATCATCTTCCGCTACCCGGATGATGAGAGTCAGCTCTTTATCAAAAGAATCGTCGGTCTCCCGGGCGAAACTGTGGAGATCCATGACGGTCATATCTACATCAACGGATCAGACACGCCCCTTGAGGATGTTGAGATCAAGGAACCCATGGAAGGCAGTTTCGGGCCGTATACTGTGCCGGAAGACTGCTATTTTGTCATGGGCGATAACCGGAATAATTCCAAGGACTCCCGGTTCTGGGAAAACAGCTTTGTCACAAGGGATGAAATCCTCGGAAAAGCTGTGTTCCGGTATTGGCCGTTGAACGAGATGAAATTTTTGTAGAGCGGATCTACAATTAGCACTACACTAATACACAAATCATACCTGCTTCCCTACTCCTCCCCCACATTCTCGATCAGCACGGAATCCAGCCGGTCCATATCCTCCTCATTGATACTGAACTTCCCGCTCCCCTCCTTGGTCACGTGCAGGATCACGTCTCTCGCCCCGCTGTAAAGCATCCCGGAATCCACCCGTTCTTTGAGCACATCATAGTAGATCTGATAGATCTGTGCCTGCATCTCTTCATCTGAGGGCATTGCACCGCCGTTCATCACGCTGTCCGTCACCTGATCTGCATACTCCTGAGCTCTCGTCTGGAATGTGGCATATGTATCAGGAAACAGAGTGACCGGCTTTACTTTCACCGGAACCGCATATATACCCTCCTCCTGGCGCTCAGGCTCTCCCACTGTATAACTGACTTCCCGGGCGATCGTGCTGAACAGCTCACGGTACTGAGGAAGCTGTTCCTCCGGCATGTCCGATGTTTCAAAACCTTCCATCGTAGCGTTCAGGTTCTCCTCAAAAATGTGGGAAGCCTCTTCCTCGGATACTCCTGTTATCTCCACATACAGGCCGGTCTGGTTCTTGTACGAGACATCCAGAACAGCCTGTACATATTCTCCGGCGTCAAAACGGTTAAAATACAGCCATGCTCCGACCGCGGCCAGAGCAGCCGCAATTGTCAGAACCGCCGCCGACACTATGATTTTTCTTTTCATCATTCTCACTCTTCCTCCTTCTCATCCGCCCGGATATTCACTTTTCTGAATACCTTCCCAGGCTGCATATACTGTAACAGTTCTTTCGTCCGCCACAGTATATCACTGCCTCTCTGAGAAAAAAGAAGAATTCTGTCGCCGTCGAAAATATTGCCGGCGCTTTACAAAAAGTACTGTCTTGCCGTTACTATTCACAGTCCTATTTCAAAACACAGTTTGTCTGAATCAGCGAATTTGTCTCCGGATCTTTCGTCACTGCCCTGATCTCCTTCGAGTGATCCAGCGGATACAGAAGAGGCTGCACGTCCAGATCAGACGGCACCAGTTTTTCTTTCCACTCCTCCACTTCCTCCGGTTCTTCATAGAAAGACATACTCACTCCACCTGAACTTCCACTCGGAGCTGAGAAGAGAGTCTCTCTTACTTCCACTGACTCCACCTGATAATCAAGAAATGTCTTCTGCGTATTTATGCCGCTTTCTTCCAGTACTGCGCAGGTTCGCCGGAAAAACGGATAAACGATCAGCTCTGTAGTACTGCCGCTCATCGCCCCCTTCACCTTTACATACCCTGACGGAAGAGCAGTTCTAAGCTGTGCCATCTCAAGATCAGAAACATCTTCCCGATATGCCGCTATAAGCCCTTCCTTCTCATCTTCCGTCAGTTTCAGATCTTCCGCCTTCACTCCGTCATTCCAGGTGAAGCGGTCTTCCGCCACATCCGCCAGGTTTACACCCGGATATGCCTTCTCCTTATACTCGTCTGTCTCATAGACAGCGGCAAAACTTTCAAGCTCATCCCCGGTAACCGGATAAGATCTGTAGATTTCACTGCCGCCTGCACGGTAACGGACTGTCGCCCAGGTGCACACCTGATTTCCTTCGCCTGAATTTCCGTTTTCCCGTTTTTCCGCTTCCTGATTTCCCGCGTCCTGATTTCCTGCGTCCTGATTTCCCATTCCCCGGGCTATCTCCTCAAGCCATCCGAGAGCCGCGTTCTTCCCCTCTCCGGTCATCGTATACTTTTCCAGTTGATCATCCGTCTCATAGTTTACTCCGTCTCCCTGCATCTGCTGATAAACGTCATAGCTCATTCCCAGCCCGGCGATACTCACACTTACCTCTGACGCTTCATCCGGGAAATAAGAATCATAGAAGGATGCGCTGAAAGGGAAGACCGCTCCGGCCGCCACCGCCGTGATGCAGACAGCCGCAAACTGTCCCTTTCTTCTCAAAAAAACGGTTCTCATGCTCCGGGTTCCCGGTCTTTTCACGATACTTTCCATCAGGCAGTGAACCGTACCCGCAACAATCAGACTGACCGCCGCCATAATCAAGACACATGCAGCCCGGTTTTCCTGTACCAGATCTGTCACACCAATCAAAAGAGCCGCCGCCCCGGTTCCGGCCAGAAACGAAAACAGAAACTCCGCCGCCCGCTCTGCCACCGGAAGAACAAATATCTGCCCCGTCCGCTCCGTCTTCCTCCGGCGCTGTGCAGCCACAATCAACAGGAATAAAACTGCGATCCACACGAATGCCGCTGCACACAGATCCCATGAAGGCGTGAAACTAAGAGCGTCCGCCTTCTCATACACATTTCTGCCGAAAAGGCTCTCAGAGAGAACCGTGGGCACCAAGAGTTCCGAAAGCTTCTCATAGACAGGTATTCTGTAATAGGTCTGAAAATACGCTGACGCAAATGCTGTAAGCACATTTCCCACCAGGATACGGAAATACAGGACAAATGCCGCGCACAGAAAAAGCGCGGACAGCAGATTCCCACAGACTGTGATACAGAGGATTCCGATATGGTAGAAAATCAGGAATACTGCCGCCGCACACAAAAAGCTTTTCCCGGTGTAACTTCCCACGAAAAACGCAAACTCCGTGTCAGTTGCCGCCTGATAGATCCCGCACACACTCAGAGCCAGTCCGGCCGGGATGATAAAATGAACCGTCCCATGTACATACCTGCTCCAGTATATCGTTCCCTTCTTCACAGGCAGACTGTAGTAAAAATCCTGCTTTTTCTGCTGGAACAGATAGAAAAATTCAAGAAATGCGAACAAAAATCCCATTCCTGCACAGAGGCGTGCAAGCGCAGGATTTCCGAGTCCGAAATAAGTATACTCCGTATCAAAACTCAGCCGCAGAATCATCAGAAGCGCATATGCGGCCATGACTCCCCAGCCTGCAAAAGCTGCGAGATGTCCACGTCCCGCCTCTTTCATCCAGTTAATAAAGCACTTTACGGATGTCATAGTCTTCTCCCTCCATTTCCCCGATGAAGATTTCCTCCAGAGTCATATCCGCCTCTCTGACTGCCACGGCCGGATGCTTCATCAGCTTCTCACGGGCGCTTCCTTCCCTGTCCTGCACGGTCAGAGTCACAAAACTGCCGTCTACGCGGAAACGGATGATATCCAGTTCTCTTTTCAGCTTCTCTTCCAGCCCGTGCAGATCTGCCCCCTCGTCGAATACACACTGGAACTTTCTGACATGTTCCGCCCGGCCTTTTATATCTCCTGCTGTCACAACGCCGCCTTTGTGCAGAATCGCAATACTTCCGCATAGATCCTCCAGCTCATTCATCCGGTGCGAGGCAACTACTGCAGTAAATCTGCGCTCCTCCATCTCCTTTCGGAACAGGTTCTTCATAATCTCCGTTACGATCGGGTCAAGTCCGTCGAATACCTCGTCGCAGAGAAGGTATTTCGTCCCTGCACAAAGGGCAAGAATCAAAAACGCCTGGCGCTTCATTCCCTTTGAAAAGGTTCGCAGCGGGCGTTTGACATCCAGATTCAGCCCTTCCGCCATATACGCCGCTTCCTCCCGGCTCATGCCCGGATACTGCCCTTCATAAAATCTCGCCATCTCTTCCATGGAGGCATTTGGAAAATAGTACGGATCATCTGGCAGATAAAAGAGACTTTCCCCTGCTTCCCGCAGTGGTTTCCCGTCAACCAGAATCTCCCCCTCATCCGGGTCGAGTATCCCCGCTGCCATCCGAAGCAGCGTCGTTTTTCCCGCACCATTCGTCCCCAGCATTCCGAACATCATCCCCTCCGGGATGTCCAGAGAAATACGATCTGCGGCACAGACGTCGTCAAACCGCTTTGTAACATTGCAAATCCGGAGCATTAAACACCCTCCCTTCGTTGTATATATGAAATTGTAATAATTTTGTAATATTTTGTCAACATTTATCACATTTTTGTAATATCAGCTATAAAGTTCACTAACTTCCTTTGCAAAACATTCGAAAACAGGGCTATTCTGAAAAGTATTCTGCGGGGATGGCGGACGACTCCGGGCTTCGCCATCCTCCATCCCACAGAATCTTTGTCGAAATGGGGCTGTTTTCTGAGCTTTACAAGCCGGAAGTTAATAAATATATAGCTGCAACAAGAAACAGGCGCGGCCAGAAGACTTTCGTAACGAAAAGCCCCCAAGCCGCGCCACTTCTACGTTTATCAGCCTATTTAGTCAGTAACATTTCCCTTT
>JAHZHF010000227.1:4610-4993 GCA_019420405.1 Clostridiales bacterium | reverse complement strand
TTGTTCTGTTTCAGGAAGGCGATCATCCGCTTCGCCGTGTCCTCATTGTCTGTAACAATATTCTGGATGCTGCCGCCGAGAGCAGTCTCGATGGCGATCTCATATTCCTTATCTACCTTGATAATATCTGCCACAACGCCGATCAGGCCCTTTTCCCGGTCTTTGTTGGACATTACCTTCCGGATGCTGTTCCCGTATCCGTCATACCGCTCTGTAATGTTTTTGAGCGATTCCAGGCGGGAAGATTCTCTGTGGTAAGCGGTCTGCCCGATTTTCAGCTTCTCCTGCTTCTCGCTCAGCTCGCTCTGGAGCTGCTCGATCCGGGCTTCATTCTCCGCGATTTTCTCATTCCACAGCCGCATCACTCTGTTTTTATTGACCGT
>JAHZHF010000227.1:0-4600 GCA_019420405.1 Clostridiales bacterium | reverse complement strand
CTGGATCTGGCGCAGATTCTCCTCATACTCCTTTGCCTTCTCCTCCTGGAGATGTGCTTCCGAGGAAACTTCCAGGATACTCCTCGATAAAGAAGCCTTCCGCACTGCGATCTGCTCCCGCGTCGTATCGTAGTGCTGGATCTTGGCCTTTGTGGACGCCCGGCTGCCCAGGATCTCCATGATCTCCTGCTTTTTCTGCTCGATCTGGGAGGTATGCTCCGCAATCCTGGACTGCACGTCAATCAGGGCACGCTTCGCCTCCTCATCCCGCGCAGAAGCTGTTCTCAGCTTTTCGGACACTTCGCTCTTTTCCTGATCAAGAGAAGCCTTCTGCTCCTCGCGGGTCTCAATCTCGATGCGGACAGCCTGAAAACGGTTATCGTAATGCTCGTCGTTCATCCGGGCCGTATTGATCTGCTCCTTTAAGACATTGATCTGTCCCTCTAACTGCTGCTTTAACAGATTTGTCTCATTGAGCTGGTTTTTCGCAGTCTCGATCGCCAGGTCGATCTGCTCCACCTCTTCCTCAATAGCCTCGTACTCGGTCTTCATCTCCTCGTACCGGACGTTCGACTCCTCCATTTCCGCAGCGGCGATATCATACTTCTCCTCTGTCTCCCTCAGGCGTTCCCGTATCCGCTCCTCTTCCAGAAGAAACATATTGATGTCATATGTTTTAAGTTCTTCTTTCTTCTTCAGATATTCCCTGGCAGTCTCCGACTGTTTCTCAAGGGGACCGAGCTGCTTTTCCAGTTCCTTGAGAATATCGTTGACACGGGTTAAATTCATCCGCTCTTCTTCCAGTTTCTTTACAGAGAGCGACTTTCTTCTCTTAAACTTCACGATCCCGGCAGCTTCATCAAAAAGCTCCCGGCGCTCCTCCGGTTTCCCGCTTAAGATTTTCTCGATCTGGCCCTGTCCGATAATGGAATACCCTTCTTTTCCGATACCGGTATCATAAAACATCTCGTTGATGTCCTTTAACCGGCAGGCGGCCCCGTTGATCAGATACTCGCTCTCCCCTGAGCGGTAAAGCTTCCGGGTCACGGTCACTTCCTCATAGTCCACAGGGAGCTTATGATCCGAGTTATCCAGGGTGATCGCCACGGAAGCGTAGCTTAACGGTCTTCGGTTCTCGGTGCCCGAGAAAATCACGTCCTGCATGCTGCCTCCACGGAGCTGTTTCACGCGCTGTTCTCCCAGCACCCAGCGCACCGCGTCGGCCACATTGCTCTTTCCGCTGCCATTAGGCCCTACAATCCCTGTGATACCGTTATGAAAATCAAATCTGATCTTGTTTGCAAAAGACTTAAAGCCCTGCACCTCAATATTTTTTAAGTACATATTTCACCTGCTTTACTTTCGTTTCCTGAGACGCAGGATCGCTTCATAGGCGGCCTGCTGCTCCGCCGCTTTCTTCGTCCGGCCTCTCCCGCTTCCATATGCCTGATCCCCGATCAGCACCTCCACGGAAAATGTCTTGCTGTGATCCGGCCCCTCCTCACCGATGAGACGATAGGAAACACTTCCGCTCTTCGCGGCCTGAACCATCTCCTGAAGGATAGTTTTACTATCATAAAAGAGTTTCTTATCCTCCAGATCCGTCAGGACAAACCTGTGGATGAACTCTTTTGCATTAGTAAAACCACCATCCAGATACACCGCGCCGATCAGCGCCTCCAGCGCGTCCGATGTAACAGAATCCCTGAGCCTTCCGCCCGTTGTCTCCTCGCCCTTTCCGAGAAGGAGATAGCTTCCCAGCCCGATATCCCGGGCGCACATCGCAAGGGACGGCTCACACACCATGCTCGCCCTCGTCTTCGTCAGTTCCCCCTCCGGTATCTGCGGGGAATCTTTAAATAAAAACTCACTGGAAACCAGTTCCAGCACCGCGTCCCCTAAAAATTCCAGACGCTCGTTGCACTGATATTTCGGAAGATTTTTCTCATTTGTATAGGAACTGTGCATCATCGCCTGTTTAAGGAGAGAGAAATCCCGGAATTGATATCCAATTCTCTGCTCCAGTTCTCTTAGTCTGCTGCTCATATTTATACTTTCCTTTTTATTCTCTATTTTCCTCTGTAAAACGAAAAAGCCCACAGGGGCTTTTTCGTCACATTCTAAAATCTATTCCACTGCTTTCTTGATCTGGTCAACCGCATCCTGAACCGTTACTATTTTCTCTGCTTCCTCATTGTCAATCTCGATATCAAACTCTTCCTCAATTCCCATGATGATCTGGAAGATGTCCAGAGAATCAGCTCCGAGGTCGTCTACAAAAGTAGTCTCCGGTCTGATCTCATCTTTCTGTACATTGAGAACATCAGCAATAATCTCCTGAAGTTTTTCGAATTCCATAATAATTCCTCCTTAACTTTCTTTGTTTTCTTCCTGCGCCTTTTGAATCACTGATTTTATTTTCTCGTTTATCTTCTGTTCTTTAAATGTGACGCACTGGATAATGGAATTGCACACTTCTTTGGAAGTCGAACTTCCATGTGTCTTAACTACCAGACCTTTGAGTCCCAGCATCGGCGCTCCGCCATACTCGCTGGCGTCAAAGTCTTTCATCGTGGCTTTCAGCGCCGGCTTCACAAGAAGGGCTCCGATCTTACTCCTAAGATCTGTCATCATCCCTTTTTTCATCTTCTTCACCAGAGCGCCTCCCACACCCTCGTAGAGTTTGAGGATCACGTTTCCGACAAAAGCCTCGCAGACAATGACATCCACATTTCCGTACGGGATTTCACGCGCTTCCACGCTCCCCACAAAATTGATATCCTCACAGGCTTTCAGCAGCGGGAATGTCTCTTTCACCAGAGCATTTCCCTTCTCTTCCTCCGCTCCGATATTCACGATCCCGACTGTAGGATTCTTCTTCCCCAGAACACTTTCCATATAGATGGACCCCATCTTCGCAAACTGTACGAGATGGGAGGGACGGGCATCCACATTAGCCCCGCAGTCAATCAGAAGTGACACTCCTTTTAACGTGGGCAGAAGCGGCGCCAGCGGCGGTCTCTCCACCCCTTTGATCCTTCCCACAAGAACCTGTCCTCCAACGAGAACCGCTCCTGTGCTCCCGGCTGAGACAAAGGCGTCGGCCTTTCCGTCTTTCACCAGCTTCATAGCAACGACAATTGAGGAATCCTTCTTACCGCGGATCGCCTTCACCGGCGGCTCTGCGGTCTCGATCACCTCTGTCGCATTCACGATCTCGATCTGCTCTGACGGATAAGTGTACTTCGAAAGCTCCTCTTTGAGCACACTCTCCCTTCCGGTCAGCAGAACCTGAATGTCCTTTCTCTGCTGTACTGCCTCCACAGCTCCTTTCACGATCTCTGCAGGCGCGTTATCCCCGCCCATCGCGTCAAGAGCCACTCTCGTAATATCAGACATCTTTACTCCTCCTAACACTACTGAAAATATTCTACTGGAAAATACTATAAAAATCAACAAAAAAAAGACGCAAAACGTAAAGTTTTTACGTCCTTTTTCCCATAAAGGAAACAACAGTCCAGCCTGCGATACCCGCAAAGCTGAACTGTCACTGAAAGATTAGTCTACGGAGATAATCTCGCGCTTGTTGTATGCGCCGCATGCCTTGCATACGCGGTGAGGCATCATGAGTTCGCCACACTTGCTGCACTTCACAAGGTTCGGAGCGCTCATCTTCCAGTTAGCTCTTCTTTTATCTCTTCTTGCTTTTGAAGATTTATTCTTTGGACAAATTGACATAGGTTACACCTCCTTAAAATTCTTAAATAAGTCACGGACAACTGACATTCTTGGATCAAGTCCCGGATCTTCACAGTCGCAGGTTCCCGTATTCAGATTCTGGCCGCACACACTGCAGAGTCCTCTGCAGTCTTCCCGGCATAACACCTTCTCCGGCCACTCTGACAGGATTTCCTGATACAGCATTCTGTCAACGTCAAGATAGTATCCGTCAATAAAATTGGATTCGTCCAGCTCTTCTGTCAGTTCTGCGTCGGAGAGACCCAAGTCAACATGCTTTGTAAACTTCAATACAAATTCATATCTGACATCCTCCAAGCATCTGTCGCACGGGATCGCTGCCGCAATCTCTGCCTCCACGTGAATAAGATATTCCTTATTCTTATGGTGCTCCACGCGCACATGCACCGGTTCGCTGCCCTCCACCCGGTATTCCCCGGACTTTGTCCGGATCGTCTCCATCGCAAAAGGCACAGTCTCTTCAACTGTCTTATGCTGGTCTGACATAACGTCTGATAGGTTAATCAACATAGTCATTACTCCTATTCATACCTAGACTATTATATCATGAGATTTATGTTTGTCAACTATATTTTTCAGCTATTTCCAGCTATTTAGTTCAATAACACTTTCCGTTAAATACGGCCGGAAGCGGGGCGGGATGTTTTGAAAATCGTATTCTGATGAAGGAAACAGGCGTTACATGCTTCGTTCCGGAATCTGGGAAGAATCTAAGAATCCGAAGAGTTGTTTAAGGGCAAAGCGGCGCGCAGGGCAACTCGCTTTCGCTCAAACAATCCCTGCGCACCGCTTAACAACACCTCTTCGCCTTCTAAGATCTTCCAGCAGATTCCTCCAAAGG
>JAHZHF010000226.1:4496-5009 GCA_019420405.1 Clostridiales bacterium | reverse complement strand
TGCGGAGTCCGGGCGCCTTACACCGGACTGGTATTCAGCGTCTGAATATAGTCAATCACCATATATTCTGTCACATCCGCAGCTTTCACCTGCTTCCCGTCCCTGGACAGAGCACGCGCCGTAACATTTCTCAGCGCCTGCTCATAAAGAGGATTAAAAGTATAGTTGATAGATTCACCGTCGCGACTGTTCTCCGCAAAAAAAAGTTTATAGACATAAAACTGTTTCCCAACCAGTGACTGTCCCTCGTTCCCCCGAACTGTAATCGAAGCACTTCCGGTTCCCATCACGGCAGTTCCTCCCCGGGTAATATATTCCCCGCTTTTAGCCGAGGCCGTTTCCTCCGCCTGTACGATCAACCCTCCTGCCGCCGGGAAAATGTCTGCCTGGAAAACACCCCCTGCAATCCCGGATACCGCAAGCATCCCGGCCAGCATCCAGCTCCGCCTCCTTTTCTTTCGCATTCCTTTCTCTTGCGCTGTAATCCTGCCTGCACTTTCTTCGCTTGTTCTA
>JAHZHF010000226.1:0-4430 GCA_019420405.1 Clostridiales bacterium | reverse complement strand
CGGAAGTTTCCATCTCCGCACCGCCAGAAGCCTCATACTCTGCAATCCTCGCGGAAATCGGTTCGGAGTCGCCGATCTTCTCCAGTACAGAACGTCCGGTCTGCACTGCCTGCTCATAATTCCCCGTCTCTGCCTCCAGCTCCATCTTCCCCAGTCCTGCTTCTTCAATCTCGTCCGCACTTTCGCCCAGCTCGATCAGCCTGCCATATGCCTTCTGTGCCGCCTCCCCGTCACCGGTCTTCCTGTAGGCCGCCGCCAGATACCGCACGGCTTCTTCCTCCAGCTTCTCACCCAGATAAACAGCCTTCTTCCAGCCATTCTCGTCATTGAATGCCATATAAGACTCCAGGATTTCTGCTGCCTGTTCCACGATTTCATCTGGATCGGACGCCTCTGTTGTGATATCCGGCTGGTCAGCCATCTCTGTTGTTATGTCCGGCTGAGCGGAAACAGCAGCTTCTTCCACCATTTCAGGCTCTTCCTGCTCCCATGATTCACTTCCAGAAGCAAGGCCCTGTCTCCCTGCTGCCAAAGCTGCACACAGAATCACGCACGCTGCGGCGCCTCCTGCCAGCCCGATTGTTCTTCGCTCCATTTTCCTCTTCTCCGGCCTGTTTTTCTTTTTCACAGCCGGCAGTTCTTTCAACACATCCTGAAAATCTTCGTACTCTCTTTTCGTCTCTCCCATACACCGTTCCGTCAGTTTCATAAGGCGCGCTTCTTCCCACCTTGACAACTCTGGAACCGGATATGCACACGCCAGGATAAACCTCACCGTTTTTCCGTAAGCAAAAAGATCCGCGCCGTTCTTCCTCCAGCTCTCCATCTCATATACCGGTTTCACAAAATGACTTCTCATCGCTCTCTTCTGCATCTGCTTCATCACGAAGCCATTTTCGGGAGCTTCCATATCCAGAAGCCGGATATCTTCATCCTCCATTACCACAACGCTGTAAGGATTCAGATACTTATAATTCTGATAGTTTCTGCACCTGTGATACCGCTCCATGGAGACCGCGATCTTACGAAACCAGTCAAAGAGCACATACTTATCAACTTCCGGCTTTTCCCTTAAGTACTCGATCAGAAGCGTTCCCTGCACACAGTCCATCGCCTGGCGGCAGTGAGCTCCGTGTTCAACAAAACTGAGCACTTCATACATTTCTTCCATATCTGTTTCCCCGGCTGTGTCTCCGCTACGGCTGTTCCCTCCACCAGACCTGCCAGAGACATATTTTCCGGCTTCTCCGTCAAAGACCGGATCTGAATAAAGCTTCTCCTCTCATACACGTTCACCGACATCCTGCATTTTTCCTGCTCCGGAACGCCAGTGCCACAGCCATCGCCAGAAGCCCGGCGGTCGTCAATGCCGCCGTCTCCCCTGCTCCGGTTTCCGGCATCTTCATCCCCGTATGATTTACAACAGTCAGATTCACTTCCCGTTCATCCACAGTTCCCGAGATGTCTGTCTGCGTCTTCCCGTTCACATAATAGAGGAACTCACCTTTTACCGGATTACTCTCCGTATAGATCTCATAGCTCACAGGATTCCCATCCTCATCCAGCGGAAGCCTGTATCCTTCCGGTGCTTTTGTCTCTTTCAGGTAATATCTGGTTCCTACATCAAGTCCGTCAAAGCTGAGCCGTCCGTCCGCTCCGGAAACCGCCTTTTTGAGCTCTTCTGTGCATTCTGAATCCTCATAAAGCGTAAATTCCGCTCCTTCCAGCCTTTTTCCCTTTTCGTTCTGTTTCTCTACGATCAGCTCATACGGCATCAGGACATCTTCCACTTCCATGAGAAGACTGCCGTCCGCCTGCGTATGAATCATAATTCTTCCGCTCTCATCCACAGATGTATTTTCACCGAATGTGATCCCGTTCCCCTTCTCCACGGTAAACTCTGCTCTGCCCGGATTCCTTGCAATCCCATCCGGAACAGAGATTTCTTCGATTACATGCTTTCCCCAGGTCAGCCCCTTCAGCACAGTTTTTCCATCCTGGTCTGTCGTAACCTCTTCCACTGAACCGTCCGGAAGCGTATGGCGAAATACCACTCCGGGCACCGGCTGTTCCAGATCTTTTATTGTTTTTACAATCTTAAGCTCCAATACGTTCTCCGGGATGGTCGGAGCCGAATACGTCTTCACCGTTTCGCCGCCGCTGCCATCAATGCTGACCGGTATTATATAGATTTCCTGATTCTTAAGGTATCCTTCCGGAGCCAGGATTTCTTGAATCGTCACTGTTCCCAGCGGGAGCGCCGGCTGTCCCGAAGCCGTTCGGTAAAACACGTCCCCTGAGACAAAATAACTGTCTTCCAGTCTGCACTCTCCCTTCTCATCCGTCATAAGAATCCAGGTCCTCGCTGCTTTTCCACCGGACTTTTCCGGATCCGAATCATAGCTTCCTTTATAATATTTGACCTCAAACTGAGCTCCTTTCAGGGTTGCGCTTCCCTGCGGTTTGCTCTGCCCGGTATCCGCATCTGCCTTTTTCAGCACTATACCAAGAGGATTCATGGCCGGATTATCATACACTTTTATTTCGATAAGTGCTCCTCCGCCCGTTACAGCCACGTCATAAATCGTCGTATCGAGCGCATATCCCTTCGGAGCTTTCGTCTCCTTCACATAATAAGTTCCTGCCGGAAGCGTCAGTTCATTGCTGACACCGTTTTTATCTGTTTTCAGAGTCCCGGCCAGTGTACTGCAGGATTTTTCTTTATATACTCCGTACTCCGCACCTTCAAAGCTGTAGCAATTGTTTCCGTCCGTAACCTCCGTATTGGATGACTGCTTTTTCAGTTTCAGCTTTCCCTCGGAAGTCGTATCAACCACAGTGAAAGAAACTCTGGATGCTTTCCCGACAATTTCCGATATAATATTCCCTTTTCCTTCAATGGAATGCCACATTTTGTCCGATGTACCATCCCCTATATAGATACCGATATGATGGTAATTAGAAACACTTCCCGAGCCGCCTGTGCTCTCATCCCAGATCCAGATAATATCGCCGTAGTCCAATGTACCGGATTTTAGCATATCGCTTTTATTTGAATAATCATGATAGCTGATCTTGTTCCGTATCATCCAGCTATACCATCCGGACGTCTCGTAGGGCCGTCTTGTATAATATGAAGACCGCAGGGACATGTGCGGCGTCTGCGCTCCCTGCGCGCCGGCACCCACAAGCACATGCCACACAAACCCTGTGCACTGCATCAAAGCAAACCCCTGCCATTTATCCCCATTCGGCGATCGGAAGTCATAAATTCCTCCTCCGTACTGGTTAGCCTGCGCCTGCGTAGGATATGGTGTTCCCAGATAATAACTGTTTCCCGCCGCGGTATATTTTTTCACATAAGAAAGATACGCATCTGCCTTAATCCCAAGGACATCTGTAACCGTCTTCTCTATCGTATACGCGGCAGCTCTGGCCGGCGCACTGCTCCGGTCCGCGCTTCCGTCTTCCGCCCCTGTATTTTGTCCTTCCTCTTCCTGCGGAACCTCCATCTGCACACTTTCTTCCTGCTGCTCTCCGGTACAGGCATTCTCCTCCTGTCCGCTGTCTTCTTTCTGTTCCCCGGCACGGGCGTTCTCCTCCTGTCCGCTGCCTTCCTGCTGCTCTCCGGCGCTGACACTCTCCTCCTGCGCCGCGTCTTCCTTCTGCTCTTTGTCCTGAGCACTTTCCTCCTGTCGGAGATTCTCAGCGGATGTCCCTTCCTCCGCGCTCTTTTCTCCTGCAAAAGCAGTGACCGCTGACAGGAGCAATGCCAGGAACAGAACCCACGCAGTCAGGCGTTTTCCTTTTGCAATCATATACAACCTCCCATTTTCAAAATTCTGTCGCCAGTCATGACTGTGGATGAACCGTTATACCTCTGCCCCGCCTGTAATGGCGGAGCTCTGAGTTCCCGGCCGGAGATTCTATATGACCGCTTTCCTTCCTCCTTGCAGTGTAGAACAAATACATACTTTCCTCGGACAACTCTCTTTTTTGAGCCACAATTACTCCTATTTCCGGCAAAAACGCCGCAAATACACATTTTCCCCATATTCTGTTTTCTTCGGCTGAGCCACTTTCCCGGCAGTTCCCTCTTCTGCCGGACGGCCTCGCTGCGTTCTAATGGAAACCATCAGAAACTGATAACGAATAAAGACTTTAGATTCAGATCGCATCGATTTGATTAATTAGTATGATACTCGAAATACGAGAAAAAAGCAAGTATAATTTTTATTTTTCAGATATAAAGTTCACTAACTTCCGAATTCAAAACATCCGAAAACAGAGCCGATTCTTAAAACGTATTCTGCGGGGATGGAGGATGACTCAGTGCTTCGCCATCCTCCATCCCCGCAGAAATTTTCTCGAAATGGGCCTGTTTTCTGAACTTTTCAAGCCGGAAGTTAATGAATATATAGCTTCCAGAA
>JAHZHF010000225.1:2556-5043 GCA_019420405.1 Clostridiales bacterium | reverse complement strand
AATAGGCTGATAAACGTAGAAGTGGCGCGGCTTGAGGACTATCGACTTCGAAAAGCCTTCCGGCCGCGCCTTACTTTCGAAAGCTATATATTCACTGACTTCCGGGCTGAACCCTCCGAAAAGCAGCAGTTATTTCGAAAGACTTTCTACGGGAATGGAGGATATTGACAGGTGACTTCGGAAGGAAATTTGTGAAACTTGAAGTGGCGGTTACGGACGTTAGGACAGGCGGGGAGATTGTCTGAGCGAATGCGAGTTGCTCCCCGCCTGTTCTCGTTTTTAGTCCGTAGCCGGGACTTCTTTAGTTTCTCTATTTCCTGGAGCGGAACCTGGGAATATTCTCCACTCCCGCAGAATACGTCTTCGAAAATACTTCCTGATTTTGGACGTTTTGAATTCGGAAGTTATTGAACTTTATAGCTGCAATCTGAAATCCAGCTCTTGTCAAACCCGGGACAGTTCCTTTATAATAGAGGAGTTATGAAGAGCCTGAATGAAGATTTAAAAACGGGAAAATTTAAACAGGTCTATCTTCTCTACGGGGAGGAGGCCTATCTGAAAAAGCAGTATAAAGAGCGCTTTATCAAGGCTATGCTCCCGGAGGGCGACACGATGAACTACGCCTATTATGAGGGGAAGAATACGGATATAAAGGAAGTCATTGACCTGGCGGAGACGCTTCCTTTCTTTGCCGAGCGGAGGCTGATCGTATTTGAGGATACCGGATTTTTCAAAAGCGCGGGATCGGAGCTGGCTGACTATATCAGCGATATGCCGCCCACCACGTATTTTATTTTTATCGAAAACGAGGTGGACAAGCGGAGCAGGCTCTATAAAGCGGTGAAGGCGAAAGGTCATATCGTGGAGCTGGGCGCCCAGGATGAGAATACGCTCAGGCGCTGGGTTCAGGGGCTTGTGAAGAAGGAAAATAAGTCTATGGAGCCTTCTGACATCGCCTATTTTCTGAACAAGGTGGGCGCTGATATGGAGAATATCACAAAGGAGCTGGAGAAGCTGTTCTGCTTCTGCCTGGACCGGGATGTGATTACCAGAGAGGATGTGGACGCGGTCTGTGTGACGCAGATTACGAGCCATATTTTCGAGATGGTGAGCGCAGTTGCGCAGAAGAACCAGAGGAGAGCGCTGGATCTGTACTATGAGCTCCTGGCTTTAAAGGAACCGCCCATGCGGATTCTGTTCCTTATGGAGAGAGAGTACCGGATTCTTTTTCATGTGAAGGCCCTTATGAACCAGGGTTACGGGAAGAAAGAGATTGCGTCAAAGGCCGGGGTTCCGCCCTTCGCGGCTGCGCGGTACATGGATCAGGCGAAGCGCTTCCGTCCGGGAGAGCTCCGCGGGGCCATGGAAGAGGGAGCGGATATTGAGCAGCGGGTGAAAACCGGGCTTATGACGGATCATCTGGCGGTGGAGTTGTTTATTGTGAAGCGTTCGGGCCAGGCCGGCTAGGCTGCCCGTCATCAGAGCCATTAGAAATTGGAGGAAATAAATTGGCAGTAATAGATCAGAGTAAAATCAGAAATTTTTGTATTATCGCACATATTGACCACGGGAAATCAACCCTGGCGGACCGGATCATTGAGATGACCGGACTTCTGACCAGCAGGGAGATGCAGTCCCAGGTGCTGGACAACATGGATCTGGAGCGGGAGAGGGGGATCACCATCAAGGCCCAGGCCGTCCGTACCGTATACAAGGCGGATGACGGGGAGGAGTATATCTTCAACCTGATTGATACCCCGGGACACGTGGATTTTAACTATGAGGTATCAAGAAGCCTTGCGGCATGCGACGGTGCGATCCTTGTCGTGGACGCGGCTCAGGGCGTAGAGGCGCAGACTCTGGCGAATGTGTATCTGGCGCTGGATCATGATCTGGATGTTATGCCGGTAATCAACAAGATTGATCTGCCGAGCGCTGACCCGGACCGGGTGAAAGAAGAGATTGAGGATGTGATCGGGATTGAGGCGGAGGATGCTCCGCTTATTTCGGCGAAGACCGGACAGAACGTGCATGAGGTGCTGGAGCAGATCGTGGCAAAGATTCCCGCACCGGAGGGAGATCCTTCCGCCCCCCTGCAGGCGCTGATCTTTGATTCGAAATACGATTCCTACAAAGGGGTAATCGTGTTCTGCCGGATCAAGGAGGGAACGGTACGGAAAGGAACGCCGATTCTCATGATGGCGACCGGTGCAAGGGCGGATGTCGTTGAGGTCGGAACATTCGGGGCAGGACAGTTTATCCCCTGTGATGAGCTGGGAGCCGGGATGGTAGGTTATATCACGGCAAGTCTGAAAAATGTGAAGGAAACCCGGGTGGGCGATACGATTACCAACGCGGAAAATCCATGCGCGGAACCGCTTCCGGGATATAAGAAGGTCAATCCCATGGTGTACTGCGGTCTCTATCCAGCAGACGGGGCGAAGTATCCGGATCTGAGAGACGCGCTGGAAAAGCTCCAGCTCAACG
>JAHZHF010000225.1:0-2546 GCA_019420405.1 Clostridiales bacterium | reverse complement strand
GAGACGTCCGTTGCCTTGGGATTCGGTTTCCGCTGCGGATTCCTCGGCCTGCTTCATCTGGAGATCATCCAGGAGAGACTGGAGAGAGAGTACAACCTGGATCTGGTGACCACAGCGCCCAGCGTTATCTACAAGATCCATAAGACCAACGGTGAGGTAGTGGATCTGACTAATCCGACGAACATGCCGGATCCGGCTGAGATCGAGTATATGGAAGAGCCTATGGTAAAGGCAGAGATTATGGTGACCTCTGAGTATATCGGTGCGATTATGGATCTGTGCCAGGAGAGGCGGGGCGTCTACCAGAGCATGGAATATATCGAGGAGAAACGTGCCGTGCTGCACTACCACCTTCCACTTAACGAGATCATCTATGATTTCTTCGACGCGCTGAAATCCCGCTCCAGAGGATACGCGTCCTTTGACTACGAGATGATGGGATACCAGAGATCCGAGCTTGTGAAGCTGGATATTCTTATTAATAAAGAGGAAGTGGACGCTCTTTCCTTTATCGTATTTGCCGGAAGTGCATACGAGAGAGGAAGGAAGATGTGCGAGAAGCTGAAAGCCGAGATCCCGAGGCAGCTCTTTGAGATCCCGATTCAGGCGGCGATCGGCAGCAAGATCATCGCCAGGGAGACGGTAAAGGCGATGAGAAAAGACGTGCTGGTGAAGTGTTACGGCGGCGATATCTCGCGTAAGAAGAAGCTTCTGGAGAAGCAGAAAGAAGGAAAGAAACGTATGCGCCAGGTGGGTAATGTAGAGATCCCGCAGAAGGCGTTTATGAGCGTTTTAAAGCTGGATGATGACTGATAAAAAAGAACTGGAGCTGTATGTGCACATCCCCTTCTGTGTGAGAAAATGTGCATACTGCGATTTCCTCTCCGGGCCTGCCGGGGAGGCGGAAATGGCGGCATATGTGGATGCGCTCCTTACAGAAATCAGAAGCAGAAAAGAGAATTACAAAGATTACCGCGTAAGCACGGTATTTCTGGGCGGCGGAACCCCCTCCATCCTGGAGGGGGAGGATGCCGCCCGTATTTTTCATGCCATCAGGGAGAGTTTTGAAGTCTCTCCGGACGCAGAGATTACGATGGAAGTAAATCCCGGCACAGTGACCCGGGAAAAGGCTGAGGCGTGGAAGCGGGCGGGGGTCACCCGGCTAAGCATCGGACTCCAGTCCGTGAATGACCGGGAACTTAAGATGCTCGGCCGTATTCATACTTACAGTGAATTTATAAAGACATGGGAGCTTGTCAGAAGAACGGGATTTGACAATGTAAATATCGACCTGATCTCAGCAATTCCAGGACAGACACAGGAGAGCTGGGAGAAGACGCTGCGCACGGTGGCGGAACTTGGGCCGGAACACCTGTCGGCGTACAGCCTGATCGTGGAGGAAGGGACTCCGTTTTACGAGAGATATAGCGGAGAAAACAGCTCTGCAGACGCGGGAAACCCAGATCTTATATCTCTGCCGGCGCTTCCGGATGAGGACACGGAGCGGGAAATCTACCGGATGACGGAGCGGATTCTCAGGGAATACGGATATCACAGGTATGAAATCTCCAACTATGCCCGGAAGGGATATGAGTGCCGCCATAATCTCGGCTATTGGGAGCGTGTGGAATACCTGGGACTGGGGCTGGGAGCATCTTCCCTTGTGTCGGCCCTTACAGGGGAATTCCGTTTCCATAACACTTCGGATATGGAAAAATACAGGAAGCTTTTCGGCCGGAAATGTGAAAACGCGGAGAAGGACATGCAGACAGAAACAGGCGGAGCGCCGGAAAGTCTCCAGGAGGACATCCGGGAAAAAGCCGGGCCTGCCGCGGAAGAAATCGAGGAACTGGATGCAAATGACCGGATGGAGGAGTTTATGTTTCTCGGACTTCGGAAAATGGCCGGGATCTCCTGCGAGGCGTTCAGAAGGAAGTTTGGAAAGCCGATCGAGGAGGTGTACGGGCATCAGATTGCACGTTTTACAGAGCTTGGACTGATGGAGCGGGAGGGGGACAGACTGCGTCTGACAGAAAAAGGGATTGATGTAAGCGATTCGGTTTTCGTAGAATTTATGCTGTAGCAGTGCAGCTATTTAGTTCAATAACGTTTTCTGTTAAAATGCGTCCGGAAGCGGGGCGGGATGTTTTGGAAATCGTATTCTGATGAAGGGAACAGGCGTTACATGCTTCGTTCCGGAATCTGGGAAGAATCTAAGAATCCGAAGAGTTGTTTAATGGCAAAGCGGCGCTCCGGTTAACTCGCTTCGCTCAGACAAGCCCTGCGCGCCGCTTAACAACATCTCTTTGCCTTAAGATTTTCAGCGGATTCCTCCAAAGTCACATCTCCCGGCTGTCCCCTTTCTCCAGGAAGTCTACTCCAACCATCAGCTCCGCTTCCTGCACATTTCCTGTCGGAAATGTTATTGCCTAAATGGGCTGAAAACGTGGCAAATGGCGCGGCTTGTGGACTATCGACTTCGAAAAGTCTTCCGGCCGCGCCTTACTTCTGGAAGCTATATATTCACTGACTTCCGGCTTGTAAAG
>JAHZHF010000224.1 GCA_019420405.1 Clostridiales bacterium | reverse complement strand
GAGAAGAGAGAACCGTAAGGATAGTTTCTCGTCTCAGTGCCGTCCTCCGCTACGTTGGTTGTGGCAAGCACATTGCCGTTCCTGTCTGTGATATCACCGCGCACTACCCGCTGGGCAAACGCGTCCTGCCGCTGATTGTACGGACTGTTTACAAAAGTATTCGCGCGGGCAATCGTGAAATAGACCAGATATCCCATCAGCGCGATGAACAGGATCACAAAGAAATACGTGATCCATGCAAATTCTCTATTTTGAGCGCGGCTTTTGCTTCGGCCGCGGCCGCCTTGCGTTCTGCGTCCTCTGTCTGGGGACTTCTTCAAATCTCGGTTCGCCCTGCGGTTTCTTTCTGGCTGCTGTTCTTCCCAGGCCATCTTGTGACTTCCTTTCTTTTCTGAGTCTGTTCTGTTTGAGTTTCTTCTGTTCCAGCTTCTTTTGTTCCAGCTCTTCCTCTTCATCCTCTCTCAGGATGTATAATCCCTGGATGATCCCGAACATGATCATGGTGCTCAGCATGGAACTCCCCCCATAACTGACAAACGGAAGTGTCATTCCGGTCGAAGGAATGAATTTCGTCACGCCTCCGATCTGGAGAAACACCTGGAAAATATAACAGGTTCCCAGGCCCAGCGCGACATATTTATAAAAACGGTTTCTCAGTTCCATCGCGATATTCAGGAACATGACGTAACAGCTCACACAGACAAGGATCAGGCAGAGTCCGAAGATCACGCCCATCTCCTCTGTGATCGCAGAGAAGATAAAATCTGTCTCTGCCACCGGAACCGTATCCGGCTGTCCCTGAAACAGGCCTGTCCCAAACCAGCTTCCGCTGCCGATGGCAAAAAGTGACTGCGCCACCTGGTAGCCGCTCCCGCTGTATGTCCCGATGGGGTCCTGCCAGGCCTCCACGCGGACCTGGATGTGAGCAAACAGATGGTATCCCACCACGGCTGCCCCGGCCCCTGCCAGAAGTCCGGCCAGCGCGTAGAGCGGCTGTCTCGTTGCCACATAGAGCATGACGAGATAGACCACGAAGAAGATCAGTGCTGCTCCAAGGTCCGTCGAGAGTACCAGAACCAGCACATGGCCTGCGGCGATCGCCGTCGTCACCACAATATTTTTAAACTCCGTCGAAGCGTTGAGACTCGCCGCCACAAAGAAGACGAACAGAATCTTCACAAACTCCGAGGGCTGTATATTGATGCCGAAGATCTCAAATCCCAGCTTGGCGCCTCCTGATACCTGAGCGAACAGCGCCACGGCCAGAAGAGCGGCCCCGCCCACACCGGCGTAAATATACGTCCACTGATCCAGAATGGTAAGCTTACGGATCAGCACGGAAACAATCCGCGCCACAACGATTCCCGCCACTACGAACACAAGCTGGCGGACAGCCGTCCCGTAGGGAGAATCATTGTCCGCGGAGAGCCGTGTAATCATAATCATACCCGCTGTGATCAGCATACACATATTATTGACAACAAGCCGCGACACATTCGGATAAATCAGATTATACAGAAGGATCACGGCCAGCAGAACAACGGCCAGCACACCATAAATAAAGAGAATGCGGATATCCTCCTTCGCCAGATACATGGCGCCAAACGCCACGAACTGCAGCAGGAAGAGAATCACATCCTGGCGGATCAAAACCCGCTTTTCCTCATCTTCATAGTTTCTTGTAAATACAGAGAAACAGGAAAACGTATACACTGCCATCAGGACGATTATAATGTATTTTGATAATTGGATAATGATATTTGTCACGTTTCTATCTCCTGCCTATCTTATTCCACGCCGGAAATGCCCCAGAGTGCATGGAAACGGGAAATGATCCTGAGCCGAAGGTTCAAATTCCGCATCATACGCCTGTGCGAATGCCCCGGTAACCCGCTGCAGAATCTCACGGGTTCTCCCGCCCGGCTCAACGCTGAACTGGATACGCATTCTGCGGGGAGCGAGAGTTCTCACAGCCTCTGTCTCTTCCGCCAGACAAATGGGAAGCGTGCTGTAAATCACATTCCCGCAGCTCACACAGTCGCACTGAACCGGATACTGGCTCCCATACCGGTCCGTCAGCAGCTCATACCCTGATTTTCCCGTGCATTTTCCGGAGGTCTTACGTACACACTGAGCGGAGAGCATGACCGGAAGGTGTCCGTAGACAATCAGTTCCGCCCCGGACAAGCCCAGCTCTTCCAGCTCTCTCCCATTAAGTTCTGACGGAGCGGTGAACTCAGATGCGCCGTTTTTCCTCCAGAACTCTTTTCCATATTGATTAAACACATATAGATTATGGTCCAGAATGATCTTTTTGTCAAATCCGGACTCTTTTGCCAGCTCGAATTCCTCATAATTCCGGAGCAAAACTCCGCTGACCGGGATCTGCCCGAAGCTATCCCCAGCCAGATTCATGTGCTTCATATACTCCTGACGTCCCGCTTCACTGCGTTTCCCGTTTTCCCGGAAAATGCGCGGCATGGCGGCAAAGAGTTCGATCCCCTTCTCCGCCGCAGAAAGCAGTCTCTCACGCATCCGGTCCGCCGTACCGTCAGAGAAAATCCCGCGTTCCAGATACAGACGGCTTACATTCGTGTTTTCCTCTCCGATAAATGTCAGAACCGCTTCAAGCTGCTCCTCCGTCTCCACAAGAACAGAAAACTCAGGCTGCTCCTGTTCCTTCTCCGTTCTTTTTTCTTTGCAGCTTTTTTCTTTGTATCTTTCTTCTTTTCCGTTTTCTTCTTTGCTTTTTTCTTCTTCCCCGCTTGTTTCTTTCGGCCGTTTCCTTTCATAGTCCGAGAGCACTTCCATGAGGAGTCCTTCCATGGCTTCTCTTCTCAGACTGTTGAGCTGCTGCATGGGAAGGAAGATATCCTCTTCCATCTGAATCTCAAGACTTTGGAAAAAGAAATCCGAAGTTCCCGTCCGGTTGATCTGACTGATGATCCGTTCCTTCTCCAGCGGCCGGTTCTGCGCCCGCTGGACACTCTGCTCAGTGACGGCGGTAAATTCTTTCACCTTCCCGCCCCGGCCATTACAGCGCACCGTGAGAACTCCCGGCCCGTCCGCATAAAGAATGAGCGTGCCGTCCGCCGCCTTCTGCATATGCTGTTCCGTATACGTTTCATGAAGTGTGCGGATCAGAGATTCATTCCGGGTGCGGTTTAAGACAGTGTCCTTTTTGAGACGCACCTGCTTCTGAACCAGAAAGGAAAGGCTCTCGCCCTTTGCGACAGGCTTGCCCAGCGTATAGTTGCTCTTCCCTCCGGTAACCTCGATCACATCTCCGGGATGCAACTCTGTAAGTGCTTCCGCAAATACTTCCCGCCCCTTCTGGGCGCGCACTTTCACCGCCGGAACTCCGGCATGGTTGGGCCTGGAGAGAGACATCATCTCCCGCCCGTTATGCTGTTTAAAGTACCCGTCCGAAGAGCCGCCCCGGTTATACAGATCCATCAGCATTTCCCGGTCGGCAGGGTCCACAGAATATCCCTCCCGCCCGTTTTTCAGATACAGATCCGTGTATTTCCGGTACATGGAAGTAACACCCGCCACATATTCCGGCTTTTTCATCCTGCCTTCGATCTTAAAGGAGTCAATCCCCGCCTCCACCATCTCCGGGATCAGATCCAGAGTGCAGATGTCTTTCGGACTTAAGAAGTACTTCTTTTCACCGTTCATCTCATAGAGCAGTCTGCACGGCTGTGCACACTGCCCCCGGTTTCCGCTCCGCCCTCCGATCAGGCTGCTCAGCAGACACTGCCCGGAATAACAGTAGCACAGAGCCCCGTGTACGAAACACTCGATCTCAAGAGAAGTCTCTTCCCGAATCCGGCGGATCTCTTCCAGGGAGAGTTCCCGGGCCGGAACGACTCTGCACGCTCCCATATTCTCAAGAAATTTTGATCCGAGAGCGCCGGTCACCGTCATCTGAGTGCTGGCGTGGATATCCATCCCCGGGAAATGGCGCTTCACATATTCAAACACTCCCGCGTCCTGTACGATCACCGCGTCCAGTCCATTCTCATAAAGCGGGGCAAGATATTCATACAGGTCTTCTATCTCCCCGTCTTTTAAAAGTGTATTCACAGTCAGATAGAACCTGCGTCCGAAAAGATGCGCCCTGCGGATGGCACGGATCATCTCCTCCTCTGTGAAATTTTCTGCAAAGGCCCGCGCCCCGAACCGCTGTCCGCCCGCGTATACCGCGTCCGCTCCTGCGGCGAGGGCCGCAAGGAAAGCCTCATAGGACCCGGCGGGAGCAAGCACCTCTATCTTTCTCTGAGTCATATTCTCTGTACAATCCCTTCTCCGATAAAATGAGTACTAATGAAACAGGCTGTCTTATCTGACAGCCCGTATGTATTACCGTTATTTTATAATTCATTCCGCTTACTGTGCGGTATCGACTGCATCGTCCGCCATCTGTTCAAAGCTGCGCGATCCCAAGCAGCGCCTTACCTCCTGCGGTTCTTCATCTCTGTTTCCAGTTTTACAATCTGCATCTGGAGGTCGTTGTTCTCCTCCTTCATCTTCGCCAGTTCCTTCTCCGCGTTCTCCAGCTTGATCTGAGCTGAGATCAGTTCATGCTTTAAGTCATACATCTCCTTGTCCTTCAGCTCGATATCGTTTTCCAGGGAATCTCCCTGCTTTTTCGCTTTAAAATAATCATCTGCAATATTCAGGGCGAGAAGTACATTTCTTGTGTCAGCGCTCTGCTTTCTGTATCCTTCGCTGTTCGCACACTCTGTAATCTTGTGGTTCAGATAGGAAGAGACTTTCTGGAGATATTCCTCTCCCTCAAAACCACTCAGAGTATATACCTTTCCCCCGATCAATACTTCTGTAAAATGTTTTGCTGAACTCATAGCTTCCTCCTCGCGTTTCTTAACTGCTATTATAAACGATTTCATTGTAAAAACCAACTGTTTTTTAATATTCTAAATCTGGTCAGATATAAAGTTCACTAACTGCCATTGTTAAACGCACAAAATCAGAAAGTACTTTCCAAGACGTATTCCGCGGGAGTGGAGGATATTTCCAGGTTCCGCTCCAGGAAATAGAGAAACTAAAGAA
>JAHZHF010000223.1 GCA_019420405.1 Clostridiales bacterium | reverse complement strand
TATTTCGAGAAAAATTCTGCGGGGATGGAGGATGGCGAGGGGCGCCTTCGGAAGGAGATTAGTGAAACTTAAAGTACCGGATACGGATGTCAGGGCAGGCGGGGCGCTTGTCTGAGCGTCAGCGAGTTAAGCCCCGGCTGTCCTTGCTTTTAATCCGTATCCGGTACTTTGTAGTTTCCCTTATCCCCTGGAGCGAAGCCTGGAGTCCGTCCTCCATCCCCGCAGAATATGGGGCATAAAAGACTCTGTTTTCGGAAGTTTTGTAAAGAGCGTTAGTGAACTTTATAGCTGACCTATTATTATATAATCTCCCTCACCTCAATCTCCGCCCCCTCTGCATCCACGCGGATAACATTCGTTTCCGGGTAATATCTGGTTGTAAACACCACCCCTCCGTCGTTTATGAAGACTTCCACGGAGGAGACGTCCACCAGGATTCTTACATTTTCCAGGCGCTCCACTTCTGCATATCTCAGGTTCCGCCCGCCGGATACGGAATCTTTTCTCTGATCTGTAAAACGCATCTTAAATGTTCCGTCCTTATATTCAAGGATCAGTCCCTCCCCCAATACGGCCCGGAATCTGTTCCCCGTAATTCCTGTAATCCCGGCGTCATACGCATCATAACCTTCCAGCTCCAGTTCTCCTGACCCGGAAGCGATCTTCGTCTCCCGATCCTCAAGCTCACGAACCGGTCTCTGGCGGATCTCTCCGCCCGCAGCATACACTTCTCGCGGAAATGTAAAGCAGTGCTGCCATCCTTCCTCCAGAGTCCGGTTCGTGTATTCTTCACAGTCCGG
This sequence comes from Clostridiales bacterium, assembly GCA_019420405.1. Lineage (GTDB taxonomy): Bacteria > Bacillota > Clostridia > Lachnospirales > Lachnospiraceae > Mediterraneibacter. The sequence goes on along the minus strand of JAHZHF010000223.1, from coordinate 4,288 downwards.
CATCCCCATCCAGCCGATCTGTATTCTCCTGCCATCCTCCGCCTCAAAACTCTGGGACGCATAGTAGTCAAACCCATAGTCCCATAAACGGTACTCGCCCAGCTCATACTCTCCCAGAATGTCTCCCTGTAACGGGAAATATCCGGACTGGTAAACGTTTCTGCCGTCCCATTCCTCTCCGGTCAGTCCCTGCACCGATGCCGAGAGCAGACTCACGCCGTCCACCTTATAATAATCCGGACATTCCCACATATATCCAAAGGGAACCGCTGTTTCCACACGGCTTTTAAACTTCCAGTTCACCCGGTCCGCCGACTCAAAGATCAATGCCTGCCCCGCATCCGCTTTTGTGCGTGCGCCCTGGATCATGTAATAAGTACCATTCTCTTTCCATACCTTCGGATCCCGCACGTGGAGGGAGAGGTCAGACGGATAGTCCGCATTTTTCATAAGCAGTTTCTTCCGCCCCATCCGGAACCCGTCCGGACTCTCAACAAGCACCGTATTCGCTTCTCTTCCGCTGTTGATATAGTCGTAATCCTCCCGGTCCTCCAGCTTCACATTCCCTGTATAATACAGGTACATCTTCCCTTCCTCGATAAACGCACATCCCGAGTATACCCCGTGGCAGTCAAAGGGCTGATCCGGATAGAGAGCTCCCCCGTGATACTCCCATTCTGTCATGTCTCTGCTCGTGTAATGTCCCCACAGTTTCAGGCCGCCCTCAGCATCAAAAGGAGAATATTGGAAAAATGCATGATATACTCCGTTGAACTGGCACAGGCCGTTAGGATCATTGAGCCACCCCGCCGGTGGCATCAGGTGGAATTTCTGACGGAAACGGCCACTTTCCGCTCCCGGCTTTTCCCGTGCATTTTTTTCCACAGTCTCTGTCAGTCTAATCAAATCTTTCGTCAATGCATTCATGCTGCTCACTCCTGTTACTTCTCTATTTTTTCAGTGTCATGATCGCGTTCTCTACAGACGCTTCTCCCGGCTCCGCCTTCCTGATCTCACTGTACTGGTCTGCATTCGTGAGGATTACCATAGTTGTGGCCGGATATCCCGCTGCTTTTATTGTCTCCAGATCTGCCTCGATCAGCACATCTCCTCTGCGGACTTTCGCGCCATCCGCAACCATCTTTGTAAATCCTCTGCCTTCCAGCTTCACCGTATCCACTCCCACATGGATCAGAAGCTCTCCTCCTGTCGGAGTCGTCATGCACACTGCATGACCTGTCTCAAAAATATTGATAATCTCACCGTCACACGGCGCTGTGATCTTCCCTGTGGCTGGCTCCACTGCAACAGTTGTTCCAAGCATCTCGGATGCGAATGTTTCATCGCTGACTTCTGTAAGCGGTATGACCTTTCCGTCAGCCGGGCTCATCAACTCCTCTTCTGAGAGTGCCTGGCCTTCTTTCCGATCTTCTTTCTGTTCTGTTTCCTGATCTGCTGCACTGATGTCTGCTGTACTGGTGCCTGCCGCACTTCCGCCATTTTCTGCTCCCGGCTGTCCGGCTGCATTTGCTTCCGGTGTCTGATCTTTATAAAGGATAAATGATATTGCAAACGCCACGCCAACTGCAATCAACATCTCAATAACATACTGTACCGGCTGCTCCAGGCAGAGCAGAATACCGAAAATACCCGTAACGCCTGTCCCCTTTGCTCCAAGATGTATAATCGATGCGTACAGTGCGCCGCACCCGCCTCCGATACATCCTGCGATAAACGGCTTGAAGAATCTTAAGTTCACACCGAAGATTGCCGGTTCCGTGATTCCCATAAACGCACTTAAGGAGGACGGAAGAGCCAGAGATTTGATCTTTTTATCTTTCGATTTTAATGCCACTGCAAGAGCTGCTGCTCCCTGAGCGATATTCGCCGCACTCGCAAGCGGAAGCCAGTATGTAACGCCGTACTGTGCGATCTGTCCGATATCAATCGCCGTATACATCTGATGGATGCCTGTAACGACTGTCGGTGCATACAGAGCTCCCATCACAAGACTTCCAAGTCCAAGCGGAAGTGTTAACATCCACTGGATTCCATCAAGAATCGCATTCTCTGCCCAGACGAAAATAGGCCCGATGATGGACAGTGTCAGATATCCTGTCACAAACACACTGACCAGAGGCGTCACGAACAGATCCAGAACCTCCGGAACAATTTTGTGAAGCTTCTTCTCGATCACAGAGAGCACCCACACTGCGATCACAACCGGGATCACGTGTCCCTGGTATCCTACCATGTCAATGTCGTACAGCCCGAAGAACACCGACTGGGTCTGCTGCACATCTTCTGTTGCCACGGTATATGCGTTCTGCAGAGACGGGTTGATCATAATCATACCGATTACCGCCCCCAGATACGGATTCGCTCCAAACGCTTTCGCCGCGGAGAACGCAATCAGGATCTGCAGGAAGGTATACGCCGTATTGCTGAACAGGTTTGCGAATACATAGATGGAGCTGCTTGTGTCCATATTAATGAAGCCATTATTGATCATAAAGTCGAGAGAATTCATGATTCCCATCAGAAATCCGCTGGCCACAATCGCCGGAATGATCGGCACGAAAATATCGCCCAAAAGTTTGATTGCCCGCATGAACACATTCTGTTTCTGTGCAGCGGCCTCTTTTGCTTCGGCTTTTGAGCTGGCTGTGATTCCCGCAATGGAAATAAACTCGTCGAATACTTTATTTACGGTTCCCGTTCCCAGAATAATCTGAAGCTGGCCGGACGCCTCGAACACGCCCTTGACCCCGTCGATATTCTCCAGAGCGCTTTTGTCCGCCTTGCTGTTATCCGCAATCACGAGTCTGAGCCGCGTTGCACAGTGTGCCGCAGATACAATATTCTTGCTTCCGCCGACCTGACTCAGGATGTCCTGCGCTGTTTTCCTGTAATCCATATTACATCTCCCTTTCCTTTTTTAACTGGTTTTTCGTATATGAAATCTTTCTTTTGTGAAATCGATTTCATATCTTGAATAAATAATAAGAAAAAAAATGCCATTTGTAAAGATGGCATTTTCCATAAGATTAATCTTTATTTTTTGTCTATATTGCACGAACAGCGTCCACGAACCTAAATCCCAGCTTCATCTCCACCGGGATTTTCTCTTCCCGTTCAATCACATCCAGAAGGAGCTCTGCTCCGCGGATTCCGCTCGTCTTATATCCGAAATGTATGGTTGGGATTCCTCCTGTGGCCGCCTTTAAAAGCTGGTTATCTCCGAACCCCGTCACTCTGATCTCCGTTTTGCCGCTCTCATTGACCGCACGGATAGCACCTGCAGCAATCGTATCTGTGGCACAGCATATGATACCGATATCAGCTTTTTCTTCTAGGAGCTCCTTCGCACTTTGGTATCCGGAATCGGTTGTAAATTCAGACACCTTCACATATTCTTCCTCCAGAACGATACCCTCTGCTTTCAATCCGGCTCTGAATCCGTCCTCACGGGCAGTTCCCGCCGCCCTGTCATCCCGTGTCACAGCAATGTACGCGGGCTTCTTCCCCGGACGTCCGCTCTCCGGCGTCGTTTCCGCGCTTCCGGATGATTCCCCGGAGGAACCAATGCAGCCGGCCGCATATTTCCCCATCGCTTTCCCAGCTCCATAATCATCGTGATAAATGCAGTTGGCATATTTCGTATACTGCCCTACCACCACAACCGGAACCCCGGAAGCTTTCAGGAATTTTCTGTGTCCGGCCGTGATCATCGTACCGATCAGAATGATTCCGTCCACCGGGTACTTTTCAAACAGATGAAGATACTGGAGCTCTTTCTGGGCATTATTATCCGTACTGGCAAGGAGCATCTGGTACCCCCTCTCAGAGAGCACCTTGCCAATCCCCTCCGTAATCCGGCTGATACTCTCAGAATTAATCTTCGGAACTACTACGCCGATCAGATATGCCCTTCTGGTGCGGAGCGTCCTCGCCTGAGCAGAGGGCTGATATCCGGTCTCACTGATTACCTTTTTTATCTGAGCCTTTTTTTCCTCACTGACGTATCCGCCGTTCAAGTACCTCGATACAGCGGCGCTGGATACGCCCGCAAGCTGCGCAATCTCTTTTATCGTCATCTCAATCTACCACTTTCGTTACAGGATATACTTTATTTTATCACCAAAATCAAGAGGCGGGAAGCATGAAGTGGGGTTTTACAGCTATAAAGTTCACTAACGCTCTTTACAAAACTTCCGAAAACAGAGTCTTTTCTGCCCCATATTCTGCGGGGATGGAGGACGGACTCCAGGCTTCGCTCCAGGGGATA
>JAHZHF010000222.1 GCA_019420405.1 Clostridiales bacterium | reverse complement strand
ATTTCGAGAAAAATTCTGCGGGGATGGAGGATGGCGAGGGGCGCCTTCGGAAGGGTATTAGTGAAACTTAAAGTACCGGATACGGATGTTAGGGCAGGCGGGGCGCTTGTCTGAGCGTCAGCGAGTTAAGCCCCGGCTGTCCTAACATCCGTATCCTGTACTTTGTAGTTTCCCTTATTCCCTGGAGCGAAGCACGGAGCCGTCCTCCATCCCCGCAGAATACGTTTGAGAATCGTCCCTGTTTTCGGACGTTTTTTCATACGGGAGTTAATGAACTAAATAGCTGAAAAGATAGTTGAAAATGAAATAACATTTTACAGAAAGGGAAAAGTATAGTATAATTCTAACGGCGGTCAATTATAAGTGCCGCTGATTAATATCTATATCTACAAGCGCGATACGCAGGAGGAATGAAAATGGTAAAAGCAGTAGTTGGTGCAAACTGGGGCGATGAAGGTAAGGGCAAGATCACGGATATGCTCGGAAAAGAGTCTGATATCATCGTCCGCTTTCAGGGCGGGGCGAACGCAGGCCACACGATCGTGAACGATTATGGTAAATTTGCGCTGCATACACTGCCGTCCGGTGTGTTTTACGGACATACGACAAGTATCATCGGCAACGGCGTTGCCCTTGATGTTGAGAAGTTGTTCAATGAGATTCAGTCCATCGTGGACCGCGGCGTACCTATGCCGAAGATCCTTGTGTCCGACAGGGCTCAGATGGTGATGTCTTACCACAAAAATTTTGACGCTTATGAGGAAGAGAGACTGGGAGGAAAATCCTTCGGATCCACAAAATCAGGAATTGCTCCGTTTTATTCAGACAAGTATTCGAAGATCGGCTTCCAGGTAAGCGAGCTTTTTGACGACGAGCTGCTCAGAGAGAAGACAGTCCGCGTCGCGGAGCAGAAAAATGTTCTCCTTGAGCACCTTTATCACAAACCATTGATTGATCCTGATGAACTGTATAAAGAACTGATCAGATATAAAGAGATGGTTGCACCGTATGTATGCGATGTATCCCTTTATCTTCATAATGCACTGAAAGAAGGGAAGAATATCCTTCTGGAGGGGCAGCTCGGCTCCTTAAAGGATCCGGATCATGGAATTTATCCGATGGTGACATCTTCCTCCACACTGGCTGCTTACGGTGCCATTGGCGCGGGAATTCCTCCCTATGAGATCAAGCAGATTATCACTGTGTGCAAGGCTTATTCCAGTGCAGTGGGAGCAGGAGCGTTCGTCAGCGAGATTTTCGGCGAAGAGGCAGAGGAACTCAGAAGACGCGGCGGAGACGGCGGAGAGTATGGAGCGACTACAGGGCGTCCGAGACGTGTAGGCTGGTTTGACTGCGTGGCTTCAAAATACGGATGCAGGATGCAGGGAACGACAGATGTTGCATTCACTGTATTAGACGTTCTGGGATACCTGGACGAGATTCCGGTGTGCACAGGATATGAGATCAATGGGGAGGTTACTACAGATTTCCCGGTTACTCATCTTCTTGAGAAAGCAAAACCGGTGATTCAGAAGCTTCCGGGCTGGAAGTGCGATATCCGCGGTATCCGCAAATATGAAGACCTTCCGGAAAACTGCAGAAATTACATTGAATTTATCGAGAAAGAGATCGGATATCCGATTACGATGATCAGCAACGGTCCGGGAAGGGATGACATTATATACAGAAAATGAAACGGAATCGTTTGAAAAATTGATTCTTTCATAAATGAACAAAGAGATCCGATGGCAGGAAACAGAAAACTGTCACCGGATCTTTTTCTTTTATCAGGAGTAATATTCAGAGAAGGCGGTGCATAGAATAAGTATTGAGGGCATTCGATAAATGAAAGGGGGTATTTTATGCGTCAGGACATCGCAGAGCCGGCAGGAAATATGATAACGATGGAAGAATACCTGAAAAAGAGACAAGCGATAAAAAAGAATAATGCACCGAAAAAAGACAGAACAGGAGAAGCTGCAGCGTCTGCTCTGGAGATTGCGGAGCTTTTGTTTGTGTGAATGCTTATCTTTCCGGCTGAGTATCTGTGAGTTACTTTTTATCAGAAGTATCCGTTGGGGTATCCGAATTATTCTCTGCGTCCGGTTCGATGCCGCGTCCTTTTAAGAGCCGTGCAACCAGTATATAGGCGTAGAGAAGAACCGGTATGAGAATGGTAGCGGCAACGGACGCTTTGAGCATGCCGAAGGCTGCCGGAGAATCTATAAGTGCAAAAATAAGCGTACATGCATACATACAAATGAGAAGGACTGCGCCGGCGAGGGCTAAGATCCGTTTTGTTTTTTTCATGATCTGACAGGGCTCCTTTATTCTATTTTGCCGGCTTCCCGGGAAAAACATCCGGACTGCCGACTGTAATAAGTATACCGAAAATAGTGGTTTACTGCAATTCAAAATTGGTATATAATAATTTGCGTCATAACAGAGAAGAAGAGGACAAAGGAGTAATATACAATGAGTGAAAAGAGTTTATTGGAACAGTGGCGTGACAAAGCCTATGACAGAAGCCTTTCCAAGGATCAGCTTGAAAAGTTCTGGGGAGCATATTTTACGATTGAAAAGGAAATCTATGAGCAGCTTCTTTCCGATCCGGATACGGAGGTAAGAGGAACGGTAAAAGAACTGGCTGAGAAATATGGACAGGATGTCATGACTATGGTCGGATTCCTCGACGGAATTAACGACAGTCTGAAAGTACCGAACCCGATTGAGACGATGACAGAAGATACAGAGGTCAGCCTGGCGTTTGATAAGGAAAGACTGTATATGAATATGGTTGACGCAAAGGCAGACTGGCTGTATGGTCTTCCGCAGTGGGAGGCAATCTTTGACGAGGAGACGAGAAAACGTCTCTACCGTGAGCAGAAGGCGTCCGGCACGATCCGCAAGCCGAAAAAGATCGGAAGAAACGACCCCTGTCCGTGCGGAAGCGGAAAGAAATATAAGAAGTGCTGCGGAAGAAATGCGTAAATGAGATATTATCTGCTTATTATGGGAATTTTATGTCTCCTGTATTATCTGGTGATTGTTCTCTATTCACGCAGATGGAGATCGACTTTTTCAGTCTTCTGGCTGGCTGGCGGCGGCGTGCATCTGATTCTCGGGTGTGCGCCGTTTCCCGTATGGGTGTATGAAGGGCTCAAATGGTTCTGCCTGTTCTGCTGGATTCTCTTTCTGTGTGTGGAGTTCCTGATTATACGGGGGATGTTTGCAAAATGTGAAGAGGAGCTGGATCGGATCATTGTGCTCGGAGCGCAGGTAAGGGGAACGTACATAACAAATTCTCTGCGCAGACGGCTTGACCGCGCGTTGGAATATCTGAAAAAATTTCCTGGTGTAAAAGTGATCGTCTCAGGCGGACAGGGACCCGGAGAAGATGTTACGGAGGCCTTCGCAATGGCAGAGTACCTGATCGGAAAGGGAGTCCCGGAAGAACAGATTTTCAGGGAGGACAGATCCACATCTACCCGGGAAAATCTGAGGTTCAGCAGGCAGTTCGCGGATGCGGCCAAGGATCGGGTGGGAATTGTGACAAATGATTTCCATATCTACCGCTCATCGGTGATTGCACGGCAGGAAGGGTATCGGAAGCTCTATTTGATCCCGGCGGATTCCAATCCTGTTTTTCAGCTTAATTATCTGGTAAGGGAATTTTTCGGGGTGATTTATGTATGGATGATGGGAGGAAAATACAGATGAATCAAACGGAAAGCACGATTATGGGAACAGAGGGCAGATGTGTCACTCTGTCGAACGGAGTGAAGATGCCGGCTGTCGCATTCGGCACATATAAGGCGGCGGACGGCAGGAGTGCGGATGTGATCCGCACGGCGATTGACGTGGGATACCGTTATTTTGACACAGCTTCATTCTACGGAACAGAGGGATATCTGGCAGAAGCTGTCGAGGGAAGCGGGATACCGAGGAAGGAATTCTTCATTGCGAGCAAGCTGTGGAAGACGGAGATGGGATATGAGAATGTGCGGGCGGCGTTTGAGCAGACGCTTGACAATCTGAAAACGGATTATCTGGATCTGTACCTGATCCACTGGCCGAAACCGGAGCCGGACTATGCGGACTGGAAGGAGCTGGATATCGGGACATGGAGAGCGATGGAAGAGCTGTATAAGGAGGGAAAGGTGCGCGCTATCGGACTGAGCAACTTTCTGCCCCATCATATTGAGAATATTCTGAAAAACTGTAAAGTACAGCCTGCTGTCGATCAGATCGAGTTCCATCCGGGCTACAGCCAGGAGGCGGCGGTGCGCTGGTGCCAGGACCGTGGGATTACAGTAGAGGCGTGGAGTCCTATTGGGAGACAGCGGGTGCTGGAAGAACCGCTTGTGAAGGAGCTTGCCGGGAAATACGGAGTGACTCCGGCCCGCATCTGCCTGAGATTTGCGGTGCAGAGAGGGATCGTGCCCCTTCCGAAAGCGTCTTCTGCTCAGAGAATGCGGGAGAATCTGGATCTGTTTTCCTTTGAGCTGGAGGAAGAGGATATCTGGCGGCTGGCGACCATGCCGCAGGCCGGATGGTCCGGAGAACACCCGGACAGGGTGCGTGTGCAGATATAAAAAAGAAAATTGAATAATTTTCAAAAATACCGGACATAATGAAGACGAATCAGCAAGAAAGAGGAGGTATCATTATGCCGGAATTAAAATGTACAGTGCAGACATGTGTGCACAATCAACAGTTTCTCTGTGATCTGGATAAGATCCAGGTGGGAGGAGACAATGCAAAGAATCCTCAGGAGACATGTTGCGACAGTTTTCAGGAGCGGAAAGAGGGAAGTTATACAAACTCTATGGCTATGAAAGCGGCGTCAGACTGCTCCAGCGTGGACTGCAGCGCGACAAAATGTATGTACAATGAAAACTGTTCCTGCCATGCAGGCAAGATCAGTGTAGAGGGCGGAAGCGCCACAGATGCGGGCGGTACGGAGTGCGCCACATTTCAGTGCCATTGTGGCTAAAACAGCTATTTAGTTCATTAACTCCCGTATGAAAAAACGTCCGAAAACAGGGGCGATTCTCAAGACGTATTCTGCGGGGATGGAGGACGGCTCCGGGCTTCGCTCCAG
>JAHZHF010000221.1 GCA_019420405.1 Clostridiales bacterium | reverse complement strand
ACATTTCTCATAGTATTCTCCGCTCGTATATCTCCGGTTCATTCTCTTTAGCGTAGCGTCACATCCGCTCTGCAGAGAAAGGTGAAAATGAGGACAGATTTTCGGAAGGGACGCGAGCTCACGGGCAAACTCTTCGGTCACGATCCCCGGCTCCAGAGACCCCAGACGAATCCGCATGATCCCGTCCACTTTGTGAACCTCGCGGATCAGCTCCATCAGATGTCTCTCCCCGTCAAAATCGATCCCGTAGGAGCTCAGGTGGATTCCCGTAAGGACAACCTCCCGGTATCCGTTCTGCGCCAGGTCCGTCACCTCTCTGACGACCTCCTCCACTGCCCGGCTCCTCACGCGTCCTCTTGCGTAAGGGATGATACAATAAGTACAGAACTGGTTGCAGCCGTCCTGGACTTTGATATACGCCCGCGTGTGATCTCCCGGCCGGGTCAGATGAAGAGACTCATACTCCTTCGTCCGCCCGATCTCTTCCATCTCAGTTACACACGTATGCTCCCGGCTTCCTTTGGAGCGCTCACGCTCATATTCCTCGAGAATCCTGACAAGATCCTTTTTGTGATTATTTCCGAGCACAATATCGATGCACGGATCCACTTCTTTTCCATCCTGCGCCTGGACATAACATCCGGCAGCCACAACCACCGCATCAGGGTTCATCTTCCTGGCGCGATGAAGCATCTGGCGGGATTTCCGGTCCGCAATATTGGTCACGGTACAGGTGTTGATCACATAGATATCCGCCCCCTCCCGAAAGGGAACGATCTCATATCCTGCCTGCTCAAGCATCTCCTGCATGGCCTCTGTTTCATACGCGTTTACCTTGCATCCCAGATTGTGAAGCGCTGCTTTTTTCATGTAAATTTACCTCTTTTTTCCTCTATTGTTTCTTGACTTTTATGTCCCTATCTCGTAGAATATAGCTAGGGTCAGACGGCCTTACTTTATTGTATGATTCAAGGAGGGACTATTTAAAATGAAAACAGTACAGATTTCATTAAACTCAATCGACAAAGTAAAATCTTTTGTAAACGAGATTACAAAGTATGACAATGATTTTGATTTAGTATCCGGAAGATACGTTATAGATGCCAAATCCATCATGGGAATCTTCAGCCTGGATCTCTCAAAACCGATCGACCTGAACATTCACGCTGACGGTAATGTAGACGATATCCTCGCTGCACTGGATTCTTACATTATCAAATAATCATTTGTCAGTACATGTGCCGGAGAGCACATTTACATAAAAAGCTGTCTCAGATTGAGACAGCTTTTTTCTTCTATGGGAAACTTCTGAATCTTTAGTTCTCCTGTCTTACAGTCACGACTTCTGCCGTCTCAATAGCAGTCTTCATCAGTTCGTCGATCTTCTCTGTCAGATTCAGTTCGGACTTCTCAATCCGCTCTACGTTCGGCTTTGTCACCGGGTGCTTTGCCACAAAGATCGTACAGCAGTCCTCATATGGCAGGATTGATGTCTCATAAGTGTCGATCTTCTCCGAGATCTCAACGATCTCCCTCTTGTCAAATCCGATCAGCGGACGGTATACCGGAAGAGTGCATACGGCGTTGGTCGCCATCAGACTCTGCATCGTCTGGCTTGCCACCTGTCCGATACTCTCTCCCGTAATCAGTCCGAGGCATCCGTCCTTTTTCGCGAAATGCTCCGCGATCCGCATCATATACCGGCGCATGATGATCGTCAGCTCATCATGCGGGCACTTCTCATAGATGTAGAGCTGGATATCCGTGAAGTTTACGATATGGAGCTTAATCGGGCCTGCGTACGCGGAGACAAGACGGGCCAGATCAACCACCTTTTCCTTCGCTCTCTCGCTCGTATACGGCGGCGCGTGGAAGTAAACCGCCTCGATCTCCACGCCTCTCTTTGCCACCATGTATCCGGCCACCGGGCTGTCGATCCCGCCGGATAAGAGCAGCATGGCGCTTCCGTTCGTCCCGACCGGCATACCGCCCGGTCCCGGGATGATCTCTGAATAAAGATAGACCTCCTCCCGGATCTCCACATTCAGCCGGACTTCCGGATTGTGCACATCCACTTTCATCTCAGGATATGCGTCCAGCACCGCTTCGCCCAGCTCACAGTTGATCTCCATGGAGTTCACCGGATATCTCTTATTCGCACGTCTCGCTTCCACTTTAAAAGTCTTATTCCCCTCGGGGTACATCTCACCCACGTAAGCGACTACATCTTTTTTAAGCTCATCCAGCTCCCGCACCGGCTTTCTCACCACCGGACAGATCCCCACGATGCCGAATACTTTCTTGAGGCTCTCGATTGTCTCCTCGTAATCGTACTCACCCTCGCAGTCCACATAAACCCGCCCGTGGCACTTGTGCACGAGGAACTCCCCGTCCACGCCCTGGAGCACGTACCTGATCTGGCGCACAAGGGCGTCTTCGAATATATAACGGTTCTTTCCCTTGATTCCGATCTCACCATATTTTATCAAAAATGAATGGAATGTCATGATTCTCTCCTTTTTCTTTCCGCGGCATACACCGCCCGGCCGCCTCTTTTTGCCGTGTCCGGCAGATCAGCGCCGTGTAAATTTACGAAGCACCGGTACACAATTATATAATGTTTCCAGTGTATAGTCAATTTCTTCTTTTGTTGTAAATTCGGACATACTGAATCTCAGCGTCGCATTCAGATACTTCTGAGGAGTCCCGATGGCTTTGAGCACTCCGCTGACCGCAGGATGGTTCGAAGAACAGGCCGATCCCGAGGAAACGCAGATCCCTTTGTCCTCCAGCGTGTGAAGAAGAACCTCGCTGCGCACGCCTCCGATTCCGGCGCTCACAATATGGGGAGCGCTTCCTTCATCCGTCAGCCCGTGCACAACCGTATTTTCAATCTTTTGGAGGCCTTCAATGAAATATTCTTTCAGCTCTCTCATCAGCGCCGTCTTCATCTCCAGATCCTGATAGATCATCCTGGACGCCAGGGCAAGCCCTGCGATCCCCGGTACGTTTTCCGTACCGGAACGGATATCTCTCTGCTGGCCTCCGCCGAACAGAATCGGATGGATCTTCACCCGGCTGTCAATATACAGAAATCCCACGCCCTTTGGCCCGTGGATCTTATGTCCGCTGGCTGAAAGCAGATCAATTCCCATCCGCTTCGGCCAGATCCTGTATTTTCCGAATCCCTGCACTGCGTCTGTGTGGAAGAGAACCGACGGGTTGAACTGCTTTACCATGCGGACAGCTTCCTGAATAGGCTGAACAGTTCCAAGCTCGTTATTCACATACATGATGGATACAAGGATTGTCTCCGGGCAGAGCGCCTTTTCCAGTTCGTCCAGCCGGACTCTTCCATATTCGTCCACCGGAAGATAAGTGACGTGAAATCCTTCTTCCTCCTCCAGATACCGCATCGTGTTCAGAATCGCCGGGTGCTCGATCGCCGTGGTGATCAGATGAGTGCCCCTGCGACGGTTGGCCCGGGCGCATCCGATCAGAGCCAGGTTGTCGCTCTCCGTTCCGCCGGAGGTGAAAAAGATCTCCTTCGCATTCACCTTCAGAAGCTTTGCGATCGTTTCTCTGGCGTCCCGGATATAGTGTTCCGCCTCCACGCCTTTTCGGTACAGAGAAGACGGATTCCCGTAATCCTGACACATGACTTTATATACCAGCTCCCCCACTTCCGGATAGCACCGGGTCGTGGCGGAATTGTCCAGATATACTTCCATAGTTCCTTTCCTTTTCTTTTTTCTTTCTTACTATATAAATTATGCATCACCGCGCCGGCCGGTCAACCGCGTGCCGTACGGCTCTCAATCTGATACATCAGAATCGACAGTGCGGTAAGTCCCGCCGTCTCCGTTCTTAAGATCCGTCTCCCGAGAGTAACCGGAGAGGCCCCTGCTTCCCTGGCCAGGCTTACCTCCTCTTCCTCAAATCCGCCCTCAGGCCCGATAAAGATCCCCACCGAATCCCCGGGGCGTATCCCTTCGATCAGGCGTGCAGTCTCCTCCATCCCGTCCTCCAGTTCATAGGGAATCAGGAGAACATCCAGCGGCTTCGCCATCTCAAGCGCCTGCGCGTATGTCACCGGGGAATAAACCTCGGGGACAATCCCTCTTCCGGACTGCTCAGCCGCACTTTTCGCAATGGCCTGCCAGCGCTCCTGCTTCTTCGCCGCCTTCTTTTTATCCAGCTTCACCACAGAGCGCTTCGCCGCAAATGGCACCACAGTATACGCGCCCAGCTCCACCGCCTTCTGCACGATCCACTCCATCTTATCCCCCTTGGGAAGTCCCTGGAACAGCCAGATTTTCGACGGAAGTTCTGTATCTGTATCCAGCGTGCGGAAGATGTCAAGAACCGCGCATCCCTCTTCGTACCGGTTCACACAGCACAGATACGTCTTTCCGCTCCCGTCACAGATCCGCACATCCTCCCCGGGTTTCATGCGGAGCACATTTTTCATATGGTTTACATCCGCACCTTCCAGATAAATACTGTTCTCTTTTATCTGTGATGATTCCACAAAAAACTGCTGCATCCTCCGTCTCCTTACATTTCTCTTTCTCGTTCTCAGTTTATAATCAGAGGTTTTCGTCCTTCCGCGCCGTAACACAGACCCATTCGCCCTGATATGTCACGTCGAGCACAGTCAGCCCTGCCTTCTTCACCGCATCTACAACGGTCTGTTCCTTGTCGTCAATGATTCCGCTTGTAATGTAGATTCCGCCCGGCTTTAACTGATTTACGATCACCGGGGTCAGCTCTACAAGAACATCCGCCAGAATATTGGCTGCAACGATATCATAGCAGCCGTATCCGACCTTGTCCTGCACGGCCCTGTCGTCAATGATATTGCCGATCATCACCTCATAGCGGTCTTTCTCGATTCCGTTTACTTCCATATTTTCATGGGTGGCGTCGATGGCGCAGGGATCCAGATCCGTCCCTACAGAATATGCCGCGCCGAATTTCAGCGCCAGCATCCCCAGGATACCGCTGCCGCACCCTACATCCAGAATCCGCGTATCCTCAGAGACATACTTTCTGATCTGGCGGATACAGAGCTGCGTCGTCTCGTGCATCCCAGTGCCAAACGCTGTCCCTGGATCAATATGGATCACCA
>JAHZHF010000220.1 GCA_019420405.1 Clostridiales bacterium | reverse complement strand
AGAGGGCGTTGAGGAAGGTCTGATCCGTTTTGTGGGAGATGACTGCAAGAAGGCACTCTACGAGGCTATCGAATCCCGTCAGGTACGTCCGGGATTATGTAAGACTGCAGGCTTAAAACTGGTGTACAGCCCACTGAACGGTTCCGGTCTTGTACCTGTGACACAGGTGTTAAAGGATATCGGAATTACTGATATTACGATTGTTCCGGATCAGGAGTATCCGAACGGATATTTTACAACATGCAGCTATCCGAATCCGGAGATTTTCGAGGCGCTGGAGCAGGGACTGAATCTGGCGAAAGAGACAGGCGCGGACCTGATGCTGGCGACAGATCCGGATGCGGACCGTGTGGGAATTGCCATGAAGTGTCCGGACGGTTCCTATGAACTGGTAAGCGGAAACGAAGTGGGAGTACTGCTTCTGGATTATATCTGCGCGGGAAGAATCGAAAAGGGAACTATGCCGGAAAAGCCGGTTGCAGTGAAGTCGATTGTATCTACTCCGCTGGCAGACGCGGTTGCGGAACATTACGGAGTGGAACTGCGGAACGTGCTGACCGGATTCAAGTGGATCGGAGACCAGATTGCGCAGCTTGAGCAGGCTGGTGAAGTGGACAGGTTTATCTTCGGATTCGAGGAGAGTTATGGATATCTGGCAGGCCCATATGTGCGTGATAAGGATGCTGTGATCGGCTCCATGCTGATCTGTGAGATGGCTGCTTACTACAGAAGCATCGGAAGTTCCTTAAAGCAGAGGATGGAAGAGATCTACGCGCAGTACGGACGTTACCTCAACAAGGTGGACAGCTTTGAGTTCCCGGGATTAAGCGGAATGGACAAGATGGCCGGAATCATGCAGCAGCTTCGGAAGGAACCGCTGACAGAGATCGCCGGGTATAAAGTT
Source organism: Clostridiales bacterium (assembly GCA_019420405.1). GTDB lineage: Bacteria > Bacillota > Clostridia > Lachnospirales > Lachnospiraceae > Mediterraneibacter. The sequence continues at coordinate 4,239 of JAHZHF010000220.1, read as the reverse complement.
ACATCAGTGACAGACTATACGAAGCCGGAGGAGACAGGTCTCCCGTCCGCAAATGTGCTGATTTACAAGCTGGAGAATAATGCTACTGCCATCATCCGTCCTTCAGGAACAGAGCCGAAGATCAAGATCTATTACACAACTCTCGGCAAAGATCTTGAGGAAGCACAGGCTGAAAAGGATAAGTTATCACAGGCTTTGGAGCCAATGATGAAATAGAATCTTGACAAAGCCCCGTGAAACCGTTATAACAGTACATAAAGGCGGAAATACGCGGCCGGAAGGCGTATTCCCCTTTAAGAATCAGAATAAGACCGTATGCAGATACGAAGAGGAGGACTTATCCATGAACAAAACAGAATTAATTACAGCAATCGCAGAGAAGGCAGAGATTTCCAAGAAAGATTCTGAGAAGGCTTTAAAGGCTTTCATTGATGTAGTAACAGAGCAGCTTAAGAACGACGAGAAAGTACAGCTCGTTGGATTCGGAACTTTCGAAGTGAGCAAGAGAGCTGCAAGAGAGGGAAGAAATCCGCAGACTGGAAAGACTATGAAGATCGAGGCATGCAAGGCTCCGAAGTTCAAAGCTGGAAAAGCTTTAAAGGATGCGATCAACTAATCCGGAGCTTTGAAAACAGAGAGCTGAGACAGAGTGTACAGGCACTTACAATGCACGGCGCGTTGTAGGTGCCTTTTCTGAATGGCGCGCAGGAGAAACGAAATGTGCCAGAAAAGCGGAAAGTAAAAGAAGGGAGAGGAATGATGCGTCTGGATAAATTTCTAAAGGTATCGAGGCTGATCAAGAGGCGCACTGTGGCAAATGAAGCCTGTGACGCGGGCAGGGTGACGGTCAACGGACGCCCGGCGAAAGCATCCGTGCAGGTGAAGCCGGGGGACGTGATTGAGATTCAGTTCGGTACGAAAAATGTAAAAGCGGAAGTGCTGAAATTACAGGAAACGACCAAAAAAGAAGATGCGGCGGAGATGTTCCGTTATCTTTAAAAACAGGAGAATACCGGGGAATAAATATGGACTGCCTCTCATATATATAGAATCAGGTGTCCGAATGCATCGTATTGGGACGCCGAGTCCGGGGAGGGTGCAGGAATGGAAGAACAACGTATTGCAAAATCGCATAAACTCGTGGTAAATAACAGAAAATCGGGGATGGTGACAGGGGTGCTTGACGTTCTGTCCTTTGATCTGAACGAGATCCTGCTGGAAACGGAGCAGGGGATGCTTATGGTTAAAGGGACGGATCTGCATGTGAACCGTCTTAGCGTGGAGAAAGGAGAGGTGGATCTGGCGGGAAATATTGACAGTATTGCCTATTCCAGCTCTTCGCCGGCGGTGAAGCAGGGAGAGAGCTTCCTGTCAAAACTGTTTAAATAGGAGCGGGATATGATACTCGGAATAGGTTCAGAGGCAAGGATCTTTCTGTACGCATTTCTGACAGGGGTGAGTATTCTGGAGGCTTATGGCATCCTGGAATGTATCAGGCTGCTGATACGGCACAGTTATCTTGCGGCGGGCGTGGAGGACATTTTGTTCTGGCTCGGAGCGAGCATATATATTTTCGCAGGGATGTATGAGACGACCTACGGGAGTATACGGTGGTTCTTCCTGCTCGGACTGCTGTGCGGAGCTGCTGTGGGAAGGGGCTTCGGGAAGCTGCTGCTAAAATTGTGTCAGTCCAGCCCGCGCCATTCGTAAAACCGCCCCTATGGCTGAACTGTTACATAAAATCTCCGTAAAGGAAAAGAAAAAACTTGAAAAGCATTAGAAAACCAGATAGAATAACAGTAGCATTTAGTGGGGAGATACGAATCAGATGAATAAGCGGGTGAGTATGAATGGATAAGGGCAAAAGGAGAAGGACAGGCCGCTCTGCCGCCGGGAAGCGGAATTCCAGGCTGCGGCATCACAGAAGGAGCGTGCTTCTGATCTGTGTGGTTCTTATAGTTTTGAGCGGCGTGCTCGCGGTAAGTTCCGTGAAGCTCCAGGCGAAGAATACACAGTATAAGGCTCAGGAAAAAGAACTTGAGGCACAGATTAAGGAAGAGGAAAAACGGTCCGAAGAAGTGAAGGAATTTGAAGAGTACGTTCAGACGGATGATTATATTAAGGATACGGCGGAAAATAAGCTGGATCTGGTAGATCCGAACGAGATCGTATTTAAGCCTGCTCAGTAAGAGACGGGCGGATGAGTTTTGAATTACGAATGAAGAATCCGGGAGAAAACTCCCGGATTCTTTTTTGTATTATGCGGGGAAGGCATTCCGGCCGTCCTGTAAAATACAAAGCCCGCTGTGCAGGATCGTCCTGCGGCGGAAAGAAATTAAGGACAGAAAGGAAGTCAAAGTTATGGAACAGGGACAGGCACTGCACGGAAGCCCCTATGTAGAACAGATAGAAAAACTTTCCCATTCACTGAGGCAGCTTTCACAGACATTTACCGGCCTGGAGGAGAAACGTCAGTCTTTTTCCTCGGAGGAGATCGAGGAGATGTTTGTGTCGGTGAAGGAAAATGTCTGTGGAAAATGTGAGAAATGCGGCTGGTGCTGGGGAGAAAACTTTGTACATACTTATCAGATGGGATATGAGATCCTCTCGGCTGTGGATCAGTACGGGAATGAGTTGAATACGGAGACAAAGCGGAAGCTGATGCAGCGGTGCATCATGGCGCCCCGGTTCCTGAGGGAGATGCTGGCGGGATTTCACGAGGCGAGACAGAATATGATGTGGGGAAACCGGCTGGCGAGGAGCCGGGAGGGGTGCGCCATACAGCTTGACACGTTTGCGGATGTGATGCAGAGTACCGCGAAAGAGCTGGAGAAGAGCATCTTTTCGGACGAACGTCTGGAAAAGCGGATTGTGAATGCCCTGAAACGAAAAGGGGTGCGGGTGCTGTACACGAATTTCTTTATGAATGGCGAGGGAAGATATGAGATCCATATTACTGCCAGAAATATGGGGAAGGGAAAGATAACGGTCAAAGAGGTGGTAAAAGTGGTGTCTGATGCATCGGGACGGCGGCTTGTACTGCCGGGGGACAGCGCAATGATGCTGGGAAACCGGTATATGACAATCGTGTGCAGGGAAGGGCCGGCCTTCTATACCATGCAGGGGACAGCCCGTATCGGCAGGGGCTGTTCCAAGATCTCAGGGGACAGTTTCGCCATGATGGAAATGCCGGGCGGAAGACGGGGAGCGGCGCTGTCCGACGGGATGGGTTCCGGGGAGGAGGCGTGCCGTGAGAGCACGCTGGTCATCGAGCTTCTGGAAGAGCTGATTGAGGCAGGATTCCCCGAAAAGACCGCGATCCAGATGATCAATACGACGCTGGTGATGGGCCGGGAGGAGATCCATTACTCCACTGTGGACATGACAGTATTTGATCTGTATACAGGGGAATGTGAGATTATCAAGGCGGGGGCGTCGTCCACATTTATCCGGAAGAAAGATCATGTAGAACATTTAAGTTCCACGAGTCTTCCCATCGGGGTGGTCAACCGGATCGAGATCGACTCGGTTAAACGGCAGCTAGAGGACGGAGATTTCGTGATCATGGTGACGGACGGGATTCTGGATGCGCTTCCCGTGGGCGAGCAGGATATCCTGCTGGAGACGATCATACAGGGGACTTCTATCACGAACCCGAAGGAGCTGGCACATCACGTGCTGGAACAGGTGCTCGCCTGGACGGGGAAAGAGCCTGCGGATGATATGACGGTGCTGGCGGTGGGGATCTGGAAAGCGTAGCAGCTATTTAGTGCACTAACATTTGACGTTGGATCACGTCCGGAAGCGGAGAGATATTTTGTAACGCGTATTCTGATGAAGGGAACAGGAGTTACATGCTTCGTTCCGGAATCTGGGAAGAATCTAAGAATCCGAAGAGTTGTTTAAAAGCAAAGCGGCGCTCCGGTTAACTCGCTTCGCTCAGACAAGCCCTGCGCACCGCTTAACAACACCTCTTCGTCTTCTAAGATCTTCCGACAGATTCCTCCAAAGGCGCATGTCCCTCCTGCCCCTCCCTCAGAAAGTGTACTCAAGACATCTGCTCCGCTTCCTGCGCATTCCCAGACGGAAATGTTATCGACTAAATAGGCTGATAAACGCAGAGATGGCGCGGCTTGAGGGCTATCGACCTCGAAAATCCTTCCGGCCGCGCCTACTGCCTTTGACAGCTATATATTCACTGACTTCCGTCTTGAAAAGCTCAGAAAACAGCCCCATTTC
>JAHZHF010000022.1:11717-20792 GCA_019420405.1 Clostridiales bacterium | reverse complement strand
AGATTGCATTGTCGCCGCGCTGAGGAGCAGAACCGTGGCAGGAAACACCCTTGACGTCGATACGGATCTCCATACGTCCACGCTGTCCTCTGTAGATACCGCCGTCTGTAGGCTCTGTGGAGACAACGAACTCCGGACGGATCTTGTCTTCGTTGATAATGTACTGCCAGCAGAGGCCGTCGCAGTCTTCTTCCTGAACAGTTCCGACTACCATGATCTTGCATCCCTCGGGAATCAGATCCATATCCTTCATGATTCTTGCGCCGTATACAGCGGAGACAATACCGCCGCACTGATCGGATACGCCGCGGCCGCCGATCTCTGTCTCGTTTTCGTATCCCTCGTACGGATCGAATGTCCAGTTGTCGATGTTTCCGATACCTACTGTGTCGATATGTGCATCGTATGCGATGATTTTATCGCCGGTTCCCATGTAACCGATGACATTTCCCTGGGGGTCGATCACTACTTCGTCGAAGTCGAGCTTTTTCATCTCGGCAGCGATTGTGTCGATATGAGCTTTCTCATCGCAGCTTTCGCCCGGGTTTTTGACGATAGCGCGAAGAAATGCGGTCATATCCTCCTGGTAGTTCTGTGCAGCTTCTTTGATCTTGTTGAAATCCATAGCTTTTCCTCTCCTTTTTCTTTGAATGAAATAATAATGGATGCTGTGACAGTTTCTTCTTAATTTATGTGGGGAATGGAATTATTTGTCATTCCCGTCCCAGACGATGGATTTGTATCTGTCCGGATCTGTGTCGCCCTCGGTGGAGAAAAGGAGGACTCTTGAATTTTCATCCAGTCCCAGGTGCTCACGGAGCGGTTTGTACTCATCCATTGTCATGATGCACGCAAGTGTTCCGAAGGGAGCTGCTCCGGACTCTCCGGAAGTCACCGGCTGATCCCCTTTTACGGGAGCCGCCAGCATGCGCATTCCCTTTGCAGCCACCCAGTCGGGTGACGCGATGAAAGTATCTACGTGATTTTTCAGGATATCCCATGAGATCGTGTTGGGCTCGCCGCAGGCAAGTCCTGCCATGATTGTCACCATGTCTCCGTCTACAATGCGGATATCTCCGTCTCCCGCGCAGGCTCCTTTATACAGGCAGGCAGCGGCTTCTGCTTCCACTACAACAACTTTCGGTGGATTTTCAGGATAGCGGTTAGCGAAATATCCCTGAACCGCTCCTGCGAGAGAGCCGACTCCGGCCTGGATAAATACGTGAGTCGGGCGCTCACATCCGAAGTCATGGAGCTGCTCGTCAGCTTCCATAGCCATGGTGCCGTAGCCCTGCATGATCCAGGAAGGAATCTCCTCGTATCCGTCCCAGGCGGTATCCTGTACCATTACGCCGTTCTCGGTCTTTTCTGCCATAGCATTTGCCATACGAACACATTCGTCATAGTTGTATTCCTCGATTGTGGCCTCAGCTCCCTCTGCGAGGATGTTGTTCAGTCGTGTCTGTGTACTTCCCTTCGGCATGAGCACAACTGCTTTCTGGCCGAGCTTATTTGCCGCCCATGCAACCCCGCGGCCGTGGTTTCCGTCTGTTGCGGTGAAGAATGTGGCCTGTCCGAATTCTTTTTTCAGCTCCTCAGATGTGAGTACATTATATGGAAGCTCCGATACATCCTTCCCTGTCTGCTTTGCTATGTAGCGGGCCATGGCGAATGATCCGCCAAGTACTTTGAAAGCGTTCAGACCGAACCGGTAGGATTCATCCTTTACATATACTTCTTTCAGGCCCAGGTAAGAAGCCATCTGATCCAGTTTGGCCAGCGGTGTGACGCTGTACTGGGGAAAGCTCTCGTGAAAGGTGCGGGCCTTGCGGACCTCGTCAAGCCCCATGACGGGAAGATTAGAATCTTCGGTCTTCGGCATTTTATTGACTGCCCATTTGATTGTTTCCATTTTGGAACCTCCTTGATTGTGATTATATTGATGTTTCTTATGCTGTTTATGGCTGTGAGCCTGCGCCAGCTCGAACCCGCCAAAGGCGGCTTCTCGCTGATGGCGGCCGCTATATGCCGTTGATAAAGCATACCTGCGCATGAGTAAACTCCTGCTCCGGTATTTTTATCACCGTCGCATGCTCAGCCTTTGTCCATGTAGCTGTAAAGTGTGAATTTTGATATGCCCAGCAGGGACGAGACCTTGTCGCCTGATTTTGTGATCAGGAATGCTCCGGCGTTGTTTAAATACTGTACAACCGCAACTTTGTCATCCTTATTCATAAGGGCTACAGGTTTTCCTACTTTTGCTATGGCCTGCTCGATGAGAAGATCGAGCAGTTCAGTTACATTGTGTGTGATTTTCTGAGGAGCATCACCGTTATTTTCCTCTGACTCACTGTCCTCTGTGGTCCTTATAAGGCCGCTTATGGAGCTTTCGGCTGCCAGAAGAGCTGTGATATCGTAGTTGATGGAAAAGATGTATGCGATTTTTTCCTCTTTGTCATCCCGGATATACAGAGTGCTGGATTTTAAAATCCTGCCGTCCTCCGACCGGGTGAGATATGACAGCTTGTCGTGGAGCTTTTTCGGATCGGACCGCAGCGTTTCTAGCACGATGCCGGACGGCCCGTCTCCGGTGTGTCGATTGGAGACATGTCCGTTTTCGATGTAGACGATGGACTGCTCCAGATCCTTTTTCGTGAGATCGTGGATGACGACTTCACAGGAATTCCCAAACTGTACGGTGAGTCCGTGTGCAAGCTGCTTTAAAAATTCGAGTTTTTGGACCATTTCTTCACCTGCCTTTTTTGTATATGAGCCAGCGAGAAAATGTGTTTTGATGTGTGTCTCTAAACCCATCATAGCATAAAAAAAAACAGAGTCAATAGTTTTTCTAAAAATTTTTTAGGTAATCTAAAAATTATTTAGAAATCGTGTTGCATTTATATACTTTTAATGGTATTCTATAAGAAGCAAAGAGTATTTATATGCGAATTGCACAGAACAAAGAGAAGATGTGTGGATGAAGATGTGTGTAAAATGAATAAAAGACCGTAAGGTGAAATGCTGTGCCCGGGATGGCCGGCACGGCAGAAGAAAGGAGAAAAAGATGCTTGTTTTAGGTAACGGAAAAGTGATCACAAGAGATTCCTCCCGCCCGTTCATTGAGAACGGTGCTGTGGCTGTTGACGGCACTGTGATCAGCCGGGTGGGGAGCACGGAGGAGATCCGGGCGGCTTATCCCGATGCAGAGTACATTGATGCGAAAGGCGGACTGATCATGCCCGCATTTATTAATGTACATGAACATATCTACAGTGCGTTTGCAAGAGGGCTTTCAATCAACGGCTATGATCCGAAGGGATTTCTCGATATCCTGGACGGGATGTGGTGGACGATAGACCGGAATCTCACGCTGCATGATACTTACTTAAGTGCGATGGCGACTTATGTGGACTGTATCAAGAACGGTGTGACGACGATCTTTGACCACCATGCGAGTTTCGGCGCCGTTGGAGGCTCTCTTTTTGAGATTGAGAAGGCGGCGAAGGAGACGGGAGTACGCTCCTGTCTGTGTTATGAGATCTCTGACCGCGACGGTATGGACAAGGCGAGGGCATCTGTGATGGAAAATGCGGAGTTTATCCGTCATGCGCTGAAGGATGAGAGCGGTATGATCGCCGGAATGATGGGAATGCATGCGCAGTTCACGATCTCAGATGAGACGTTTGAGCTTGCGGCGGCGAACAAGCCGGATGAAGTGGGATACCACATCCACGTGGCAGAGGGAATTGAAGACCTTCACCACTGTCTGAAACATTACGGAAAGCGGATTGTAGACCGGCTCATGGATCACGGTGTGCTCGGAGACAAGACGCTGCTCGGCCACTGCATCTACATCAATCCGCATGAGATGGATCTGATCAAGGAGACGGACACTCTGGTCGTTCACAATCCGGAGTCCAATATGGGCAACGCCTGCGGATGTCCTCCGACGATGGAACTGGTGCACAGAGGAATTCTGACCGGACTTGGCACGGACGGATATACCCATGATATGATGGAGTCGTTCAAGGTGGCCAATGTGCTGCACAAGCACCATCTCTGCGACCCGAATGCTGCATGGTCGGAAGTTCCGCAGATGCTCTTCGAGAACAATGCAAAGATCGCAGGCAGATACTTTAAACAGGAGCTCGGCGTGCTCAAAGAAGGAGCTGCGGGCGACGTGATTATCGTGGCTTACGACCCATTGACACCGATGAATGAGAACAATATCAACGGACATCTCGTGTTCGGTGTGACGGGGCACGATGTTGTGACTACTGTTGCAAACGGCAGGGTGCTGATGAAAGACCGCAGGCTGACGCAGATCGACGAGGCGAAAGTGATGGCAGACTGCAGGCAGGCAGCCGCAGAACTGGCGCGCAGGATCAACGGATGACGGAAATCCGGTAAAAGAAAAGACTCAATATAAGGAAGGGACCCGGCGAAAAAGCCGGGGGAAAATTAAGGGTGAAAAAAATGAGTAAGAATAAAACTGTGTCAAGCAGCGCGGAACTTTTTAAATGGGACGGGAAGCCGTCCGTAGGCCAGGTGCTGCCCCTGGCGGCCCAGCACGTACTGGCGGCGGTTGTCGGATGCGTAACTCCGGCGATCCTGGTGGCGAACGCTGCGAATAATGCCGGCGGCAATGTGAATATGGGACTTCTGATACAGGTTTCCCTTGTGTTTGCCGCACTTTCTACTTTTTTACAATTATATGGACAGAAAATTAAACTCGGAAGCGGACTGCCTGTTATCATTGGCGTAAGCTTTTCCTATGTGCCGACCATGACGGCGATTGCGGCGCAGGCGAAGGATGTGAATACAATCTTCGGGGCTATGCTGGCCGGAGGAGTAGTGGCGATTCTGGTAGGACTTTTTATCCGCCAGATCAGGAAGGTATTTCCGCCTCTTGTAATCGGTACGGTGATTCTTGCGATCGGACTGTCCCTTTACAGCACGGCGGTAAACTATATGGCCGGAAACGCTTCTAATACATATGAAGTGATCGTAGAGCAGCAGGGGAAGACGGAAGCCCTTGTATACGGTTCCTGGCAGAACTGGCTGGTGGCCTTCATCACGCTGGGAATCGTAGTGCTTCTGAACCACTACGGGAAAGGGCTGTTTAAACTGGCTTCTATTCTGATCGGACTGCTCTGCGGGTATGTAGTGGCGCTGCTGTTCGGAATGGTTGACTTTTCGGCACTGTCTTCTGCCGGATGGTTCCAGATCCCGATGCCGCTTGAGTTCGGAATTGAGTTCGATATCTCGGCAATGCTGCCGCTTGGAATTCTGTTTCTCGTCAATTCGATTCAGGCGATGGGAGACTTCTCCGCTACGACCACGGGAGGAATGGACAGGCTTCCGACGGACGATGAATTAAACGGAGGTATCATCGGATACGGTATCAGCAATATTGTGGGAGCGCTGTTCGGATGCCCGCCTACGGCGACATACAGCCAGAATGTAGGTATCGTAGGTTCCACGCGTGTTATCGCCAGGAGGGTATTTTCCGCTTCTGCGGTGATCCTTCTGATCGCGGGCCTGATCCCGAAGTTTTCGGCTCTGCTGCGTACGATTCCCCAGTGTGTGCTCGGGGGCGCGGTGGCTTCCGTGTTTGCATCTATCGCGATGACGGGAATCAAGCTGCTGGTAACGGAGAAGCTGACATACCGCAACACAACGGTTGCAGGCCTCTCTATCGCAATCGGTATGGGTGTTTCCTTAAGCGATGGCTGCTTAAACCAGATGACGCAGAGCATTCATGCCGCACTGAACATGAGCATGAGCCTGGAGAGCTTCCAGTCTATTATCAACAATACGTTCGCTTCGTCGCCGGTGGTGCTTGCAACAATATTTGCAGTGGTACTGAACCTGATTCTGCCGAAGGATAAACCGGACGCCCAGTGACAATGAAATATAACTCTGAAAGCAGGAGGAATAACTATGAGCGATATTATGAGACCAATGTCATTTGCCCAGCTTCTTGACTGGACATTGACAGAATATAAAAAGAGAGGCACGGTATTCGGGGAACATCACCCTTACCGTGCGGATAAAAAATATGTAAGAACAATTTTTGAAAGGCCGCTGGAGACTCCGGTGGGCCCTGCGGCGGGACCGCATACCCAGCTTGCACAGAATATCGTTGCGGCGTACTACACGGGAAGCAGGTTTTTCGAGCTTAAGACGGTACAGATTATGGATGGCGCGGAGCTGTCCGCCTGTGTGAAAAAACCGTGTATCAAAGCGGACGATGAGTGTTATAACTGCGAGTGGTCCACAGAGCTTTATGTGCCCCAGGCAATGGAGGAGTACATCAAGGCGTGGTTCCTCTGCAAAGTGATCGCAAAAGAGTTCGGCCTTGGAAGCATGGACGGATTCCAGTTCAACATCAGCGTCGGATACGACCTGGCGGGAATTCAGTCCGAGAAGATCGACAACTTCTTAAACACGATGAAACACGCGCAGGATTCGGATGTCTTCAAATCCTGCAGGGCATACCTGCTGGAACATGCGGATCTGTTTGAGAAGGTGACAAAAGAAGATATCGAGAATATTTCCGGGGATATCTGTAATTCCGTGACCATCTCCACACTCCACGGATGCCCGCCCCAGGAGATCGAGCGAATCGCCATGTATCTGATCACGGAGAAGGGATTCCACACATTTATCAAGTGCAATCCGACGCTCCTTGGATATGAGTTCGCAAGAAAGACGATGGACGACATGGGATATGACTATGTGGCGTTCGGAGATTTCCACTTTAAAGACGATCTGCAGTGGGAGGACGCAGTCCCCATGCTGAACAGACTGATGAAAGTCTGCGAGGAGAGAAACCTGGAGTTCGGCGTGAAGATCACGAATACCTTCCCGGTGGATGTGAAACAGAACGAACTTCCCAGCGAGGAGATGTATATGTCAGGGAAGTCTCTGTATCCGCTGTCGATTTCCCTTGCGGCGAAGCTGGCGAAAGAATTTGACGGAAAACTCCGCATCTCCTATTCCGGCGGCGCGGATTACCACAATATCAGAGGTATCGTGGATGCGGGAATCTGGCCGGTGACAGTGGCGACGACCCTCTTAAAGCCGGGCGGATATGACAGGATGACCCAGATCGCGGCCCTTCTTGAGAAAGAAAACGCCGTGTTCACAGGCGTCAGTGTAGAGGAAACCGCAAAGCTTGCAGCGGATGCAAAGGTAAGCCCGTATCATGTGAAAGCGGTGAAACCTCTTCCGTCCAGAAAGATGAAAAAACAGGTGCCGCTTCTGGACTGCTTTACAGCTCCGTGTAAGGAGGGATGTCCGATTCACCAGGATATCCCGGCGTATCTGCAGCTTGTGAAGGCAGGAAAATACGAAGAGGCTTTAAGCGTGATTACGGAGAAGAACCCGCTTCCGTTTATTACGGGAACGATCTGCGCTCATCCGTGTATGGGAAAATGTACCCGGAACTTCTATGAAGAGTCCGTGTATATCCGCGAGATGAAGAAGATCGCGGCGGAGAACGGATATGAGGACCTGATCGGAAAGATCACTGCTCCGGCGGTGACAAGATCCAGAAAAGCGGCGGTGATCGGCGGAGGCCCGGCCGGCATGTCAGCGGCGTACTTCTTAAGAAGAGCCGGCATGGAGGTGACTCTTTTTGAGAAGACGGATACTCTCGGAGGAGTAGTGCGCCATGTGATACCGGAATTCCGTATTCCGAAGGACGCTATCGATAAGGATGCGGCGCTTCTGGAGAAGATGGGAGTCAATATCTGTTACAATTCCGAGATCACGGATATCGCTATGTTAAAGAACGCAGGCTACACGGCTGTCATTCTGGCGGTCGGAGCGTACGAGCCCGGCGTACTTAAACTGGAAAAGGGAGATCCGGTGAATGCACTTGAGTTCCTGGCGGAGTTTAAGGAAAAAGACGGTGATCTTGACCTGGGTAAAAATGTGGTGATCATTGGCGGCGGAAATACAGCTATGGATACTGCAAGAGCAGCAAAGCGCACGAAGGGCGTGGAGCACGCTTATCTTGTATACAGAAGAACAAAGAGATATATGCCGGCAGACGAGGAAGAGCTCGAGATGGCAGTGGCAGACGGAGTAGAGTTCATGGAACTGCTCTCACCGGTGAAGCTGGAGGACGGAAAACTTCTCTGCAAAGTGATGAAGCTGGGCGACTTTGACGCGTCCGGAAGAAGAGGCGTCGTGGAGACAGACGAAGAGCGGGAGATCCCGGCGGATACGGTGATCGCTGCAGTGGGCGAGCGGGTTCCGACAGCATTCTACCAGGCGAATGGAATCAACGTAAATGACAGAGGACGTGCGATTGTAAACGAGGAGACAGGTGAGACGAATCTTGCCGGAGTTTACGTGGCAGGTGACGGGCTCGGCGGACCTGCGACTGTAGTGGAAGGCATCAGCGACGGACTGAGAGCGGCGGAAGCTGTGATCGGAGAAAAACTTGTGCAGGATCAGCCTTCACAGACAGACGAAGAAGCGGTTTATGAAAATAGAGGAAACCTTGCCGACTTAAGAGAAGGCAGTGAGGAGAGCGGACGGTGCCTCGGATGCGAGGGAATCTGCGAGAACTGCGCGGAGGTATGTCCGAACCGGGCAAATATTTCCATCCGTGTTCCGGGCATGGAAAAACACCAGATCATCCATGTGGACTATATGTGCAATGAGTGTGGAAACTGCAGAAGCTTCTGCCCGTATGACAGTGCACCATATCTGGATAAGTTCACACTGTTCGCGGACGAGGATGATATGGAAGACAGCAAAAACCAGGGATTCACAGTGCTTGATAAAGAAGCTGTCAAGTGTAAGGTGAGATTCTTTGGGGAAACTTATGTATGGACAAAGGGAGAGGAAACGAGAATCCCGGACGGACTGCTCCGGCTGATGGAGACAGTGTGCAGGGATTATGATTATCTTCTGAGAGACTGATAGACGCTCCGCGGGTCTTGAAGAAAAGCAAAACTACAGAAAGAAGGGGTCGGTTGATGAAACGGTTATTCAAAGGCGGGACAGTCGTCAGCGGCGATGGCATGAGAAAGGTGGATCTCCTTGTAAAAGGGGAGA
>JAHZHF010000022.1:0-11707 GCA_019420405.1 Clostridiales bacterium | reverse complement strand
GATCCTTGCAGTGGGTGAGGATCTGGAGTTTAAGGACGCCGAGATTGTGGACGTGAGGGGGAAACTTCTCTTCCCGGGATTTATCGACGCGCATACGCATATGGCGCTGGAGGTCAGCAATACGATTACGGCGGATAAGTTCGATACCGGGACAAAGGCTGAACTGGCCGGAGGGACGACTTGCATTATCGATTATGCCACTCAGTATCCGGGCGAAAGTCTTAAGGAAGCCCTCGATAACTGGCACAAGAAAGCGGATGGAGAATCCTCCTGCGACTATGCTTTTCATCTGGCGCTGACAGACTGGAATGAAGAGATCAGCCGGGAACTTGCCGAAGTTGTAGAGAAAGAGACCATGTCTTTTAAACTCTATATGACCTATGACACCATGGTGGACGACGAGACGATGTACGAGATTCTGTCACGTCTGAAAGAGCTGGGCGGAATCGCGGGAGTTCACTGTGAAAATAACGGGATCATTCAGGCGAGGATTAAAGAGGTGCAGAAGACAAAGGGCGGAAGAACGGATGTCTCCGACTATCCGTGGACGCGCCCGAAGGAAGCTGAGGCTGAGGCGGTGGCACGGCTTTTGAAGATTGCAAAATGCGTGGACACTCCGGTGATTGTCGTTCATTTAAGTACGGCGGCAGGATACCGGGAGATCTTAAAGGCCCGTGAGGAGGGCCAGACAGTCTACGTGGAGACGTGTCCCCAGTACCTTGTCATGGACGAGGAGAAATATTCGCTTCCCGCTGAAGAGGCAAGGCACTATATGATCGCACCGCCCCTTCGGAAAAAGAAGAACCAGGAGGTTCTCTGGCAGGCGCTTAAGGAAGGCAGAATCCAGACCATAGCGACGGATCACTGCAGTTTCACAAAGGAGCAGAAAAACGCCGGGGCGGAGGATTTCTCCAGGACGCCCTGCGGGATGCCGGGGGCGGAGGAGCGTCCGGCCCTGATCTGGCAGTATGGTGTGAATGAAGAGCGGCTTACGCCGGAGCAGATGTGCATCTATCTGGCGGAGAATCCGGCGAAGCTCTATCACCTCTACCCGTGGAAAGGGGCTCTCATCCCGGGCGCAGATGCAGATATAGTTGTGTGGAATCCGCAGACGGAGTGGACGCTGAGCGCCGAGAACCAGCAGTCGGCATGCGACTACTGCCCGATGGAGGGAACGAAGATCCGGGGCAGAGCGGAGCAGGTGTACCTGAGAGGCATGCTGGCGGCAGAAAACGGAAAAATACTTGTGGAGAAGGCCGGGACATATGTGCGTCACGGCGCTGAGTAAAATAAATGATCTGGATTTATGATGATGACAGACTGTGTGAGGGACACACCCTTCTGGAGGCGCTCGGGATCACGGGGGACTCTGAGAGATGTCCGGTGATATCGGCCGTGGGGGCCGGAGGCAAGACGACGACGCTTCACCGGCTTGCGGATGAGCTGGTTCAGGCGGGAAGACGGGTGGTGGCGACAACCACCACTCACATACAGGAGGAAGAAGATCCCAGGTTCTTTTCCGCCCTCTTTGTCGCGGATGAATTTGAGGAAAAGCTTGCAGAGCGGATCGAAAGATTCGGGCAGGCATGGACCGGGATGCCGCGGGACGGAAGGAAGCTGGGTGCTCTGCCGGAAGAGATGATGGACAGAATATGGAAGCAGTCTCTTCCGGTACTGATTGAGGCGGATGGCGCAAGGCGGATGCCGCTTAAGGTCCCGGCGGGACACGAGCCGGTGATAGATCCCCGCACAACGCATGTGGTTTCCCTGTACGGACTGGATTCGCTGGGACAGCGCTTTGAGGATGTCTGTTTCCGGCCGGAACTGGCGGAAGCTCTGTTGAAAAAAGAGAGGAGCGGATGCGTTACAGAGGAGGATCTGGCCGTGCTTGCCGCGTCGAAAGAGGCGGGGAGAAAGGGGTGCCCGGAAGGAGCAGTGTACACGGTGATTTTAAATAAGGCGGACAGCGCCGAAAAACGTGAGGCGGCTCTCTCCATATGCAGAAAGCTGAAAAGCAGAGGTGTGACGAGAGTGATCGTTACCTCATATACGGAAAAAGGCAGAAGGAAGGCAGAATACTAATTATGAAGATACTGATCAAAGGCGCAGGCGATCTCGCAACAGGGATCGCATCCAGGCTGTACGGGGCAGGGCACCGGATTCTTATGACAGAGATCGGGGAGCCGCTCACCGTGCGCAGGACGGTGGCACTTTCCAGAGCAGTCTACGAGGGGCACGCCGAAGTGGAAGAATTAAGCGCCTTTCGGGCGGATTCTCAGGAGGAGGCACAGAAGATCCTGGAGCGGGGAGATATCCCTGTGATGACAGATCCCAAGGCCCGGTGCCGGGAGTGGTACCAGCCGGATGTGATCGTCGATGCGATTCTTGCGAAGAGAAACCTGGGAACCCGCATTACGGATGCCGGTTTTGTCATAGGCGTCGGGCCGGGCTTTACCGCCGGAGAAGACTGCCACTGCGTTGTGGAGACAAAGAGAGGCCACACCCTTGGCAATGTGATCTGGGCGGGCAGCGCGATTGCGAATACCGGAGTTCCGGGAAATGTGGGCGGCTATACGATCGAGCGCCTGATCCGCGCATCCGCTGACGGAGTGATAGAACCCCGGGTACAGATCGGTGATATTGTGGAAAAAGGCAGCGTTGTAGCCATCACAGGTGGAAAACCGGTCTACGCACAGATGGGCGGCGTGGTCAGAGGAATGCTGCAGGCGGGAGCCTCAGTTACGGAAAATCTGAAAATCGGGGATATCGACGCGCGGGCTGAAATCTCCCACTGTTATACGATCTCAGATAAAGCGAGAGCCATCGGAGGCGGCGTCCTGGAAGCTGTGAGCCGCTACGGACAAATGAAGGGCAGGTATGCGGTTGTTATACTGGCAGCCGGAGCCGGAACCAGATTTGGCGGAGATAAGCTGAGCACACCGGTGCGCGGGCGCACCCTGTATCAGCATATGCTGGATAAGGTGAAGGCTTTTCCTGCATTTCCTGCATTTATCGTGACGGGAAATGAGCGGATCGCTGAGGAGGCCCGGCGGCAGGGCGTGATTCCGGTTTGGAATGACAGACCGGAGAAAGGAATCTCGGAATCCCTGAAACTCGGCATCAAAGCCGTGCAGGATCTGTGTGCGGGAGAACTGCGGGAAGCGGTTCCTTACGGAGCAGATCCGGAAAATCTGCGGGGCGTACTCTGCTCGGTCTGTGACCAGCCGGGGGTTAAGATTTCTACCATGCAGAAGATATTCAACACCGGCGTTCTTCATCCGGAGAGTATCGTGTGCGCCGGACGGGCAGGAAGAACCGGGAATCCGGTGCTGTGGGACCGGAAATATTTCTCTGAGCTTGCACGGCTTGAGGGAGACGTCGGCGGAAGGCAGGTTATGGATAGATACCGGGAGCGTATCCGGATCGTTGAGACGGATGCGGAAGAGCTGATCGACGTTGATCGGAGAGAAGATTTAGAAAGTCTATGAAAAGAGGAGAAGACTTATGATTAAGGTTCTGGTAAATGGAAAAACATATGAAGTGGAAAAAGATAAGAAGCTGATGCGTTTCCTCCGGGACGACCTGCACCTTACCTCCGTGAAGGACGGGTGCAGCCAGGGAGCCTGCGGCACATGTACGGTTCTTGTGGACGGGAAGACGACACGCGCATGTATCCCGATGCTCTCCAAAGTTGAGGAGAAAGAAATTATCACGGTAGAAGGGCTGAGCCAGAGGGAGCAGGACGTCTACTCCTATGCATTTGCTACGGCGGGAGCAGTGCAGTGCGGATTTTGTATCCCCGGCATGGTGATGTGTGCCAAGGGTCTGATCGACCAGAATCCGGACCCCACACGCCTGGAGGTTGTGGCTGCGATCCGGAATAATATCTGCCGCTGTACAGGGTATAAGAAGATTATTGATGGAATCCTCTTAAGTGCAAAGATTTTCCGTGAGAATCTTCCGGTTCACGAGGAGAGCGGAGTGGTAAATGTGGGGCAGGCCATTCAGAGAATCGACGCAAGAGAGAAAGTGCTGGGAACAGGAGAGTATCCGGATGATATCTATCTGGACGGCATGATTTACGGAAGTGCGGTGCGCTCGGAATATCCCAGGGCGAGAGTGCTGGCGATCCATGCGGAGGAAGCGCTTGCTATGGAAGGCGTAGTCGGAGTGTTTACTGCGGATGATATCCCGGGGAATGTGAAGGTAGGACACTTAAAGCATGACTGGGATACGATGATTCCGGTGGGAAAGGTCACTCACTATCTTGGGGATGCAATCTGCCTTGTTGCGGCTGAGACGCCGGAAATACTGGAACAGGCTAAGGCAAAAGTGAAGGTGGATTACGAAGTGCTTCCTCC
Source organism: Clostridiales bacterium (assembly GCA_019420405.1). Lineage (GTDB taxonomy): Bacteria > Bacillota > Clostridia > Lachnospirales > Lachnospiraceae > Mediterraneibacter. The sequence continues at coordinate 7,346 of JAHZHF010000022.1, read as the reverse complement.
GGTGCTTGATCCCTTCGAGGCGATGAAGGAGGACGCGCCTCTTGTACATGCTGATGGGAATATTCTGGCACATGAGCATCTGGTGAGGGGCGATGCGGACAAAGTGATCGCGGAGTCCAAGTATAAAGTGACTACCCACTATGAGACGCCGTGGACCGAGCACGCATTTCTGGAGCCGGAGTGCGCGGTGGCGATGCCATTTGACGAGGATGGCGTATTTATCTATTCTTCGGATCAGGGAACCTACGACACTCAGCATGAATGCTGTATCATGCTCGGACTTCCGCCGGAGAAAGTGATTGTGGAGAACAAGCTGGTGGGCGGCGGATTCGGAGGAAAGGAAGACGTATCCGTACAGCACCATGCAGCTCTGCTTGCATATCTTACGAAGCGGATTGTGAAGGTGAAGTTATCCCGCCAGGAGAGTATCGTGATACATCCGAAACGTCATCCCATGTGGATGGATATCACTACAGCATGTGATGAAAATGGTTACCTGACAGCCATGAAAGCGGTTGTCGTATCGGATACGGGAGCGTATGCTTCCCTGGGCGGACCGGTTCTCCAGAGAGCCTGTACCCATGCGGCGGGACCGTATAACTTCCAGGTGATCGATATCGACGGAAAGGCCGTGTATACGAATAATCCTCCGGCCGGAGCGTTCCGCGGCTTCGGTGTGACGCAGACCTGCTTCGGATCGGAGAGGAACCTGGACCTGCTGGCGGAAAAGGTGGGGATCTCCCCGTGGGAGATCCGCTACCGGAATGCGATCCGTCCGGGACAGGTACTCCCCAACGGCCAGATCGCAGATCCCTCTACCGGAGTGGCCGAGACGCTGGAAGCGGTAAAAGAGATCTATGAGAGCGAACCCTATGCGGGAATCGCCTGCGCCATGAAAAATGCGGGCGTTGGAGTAGGTCTTCCGGACTGGGGACGCTGCCGCATCCTGGTGAAAGACGGGAAAGTGGAGATTCATGCCGGAGCTTCCTGCATCGGTCAGGGGCTTGGCACGGTGCTGACGCAGGTTGTATCGGAGACGACAGGACTTGGAATCGATAAGATCGTATACTGCCGTCCGAATACGGCCAATTCCCCGGATTCGGGAACTACATCAGGCTCCAGACAGACGCTGATCACCGGAGAAGCGGCGAAACGGGCCTGTGAGAAGCTGATGGAAGATTTAAAGGACAGCTCTCTTGAGGCGCTTGAAGGAAAGGATTACGTGGGAGAATATCTCGCAAAGACGGACAAAATGGGAAGCGACGTTCCGAATCCGGTGTCCCATGTGGCGTACGGATATGCGACCCAGGTATGTATTCTGAATGAGGACGGCACAATCAAAAAAGTTGTGGCGGCTCACGATGTAGGAAAAGCGGTGAACCCGATCAGTGTCGAAGGACAGATCGAGGGCGGCGTGGTTATGAGTCTCGGGTATGCACTGACAGAGCAGTATGAGTTAAAGGACGGCTATCCGGTATCCCGTTACGGTACGCTTGGCCTGTTCAAGGCGGATAAAGTACCGGATGTGGAGCCGATTATCGTGGAGAAGGCGGGAGTGGACGTCGGGTACGGAGCCATCGGAATCGGCGAGATCACTTCCATTCCGACCGCGCCGGCTGTTGCCGGAGCATATTACAGGTGGAACGGCCAGTTCCAGACGAAGCTGCCGCTGACCGGTACACCGTATGAAAAAAAGAAAAAGGCGAAGTAGATTCACAGACTGATGTGAGTTGAAGCGGATGGGGCTGCAGGCGATGACTGCAGCCCCAGATTTATATAGTCAAAGACGAATTGGCGGAATGTGGTGGTTTCTGAGGAATAGATCTCACTGGGGAGAGAAAGATAGATATTCCGTTTGAGCGCATGACCCTGGATCTGGCGCAGGAGGATCTTATCGCTCTCGATCTTCCAGGTTCTCGAAGGGAAGAATGCCAGCCCCATTCCCTCTTCCACGAAAGCGGTGAGCGTCTGCTGGCTGTCGCACTGCAGCGGAACTCTGGGGCGGATCTGCAACGGGCGGAAGTAGCGCCTTGTCAGTTCGCCGAGAGAATTATCCTGGGTCAGCAGAAGGAAAGTTTCGCCTTCAAGAAGTTCTGGAGTGATCGCCTCTCTGGAAGCCAGAGGATGATGGATACTCATGCCGAGGAGACACTCCTCCTGGAAAAGGATCGTCGTCTCCATCTTGTCGGCCAGAGTGTCCGATGCATGTATGATAATGTCACAGTTATCGGGAATCTCTTCCGGGGAAGAAAAACGGAGGATGGAAAAACTTACGTCGCTGTGCTCCTCGCTGAAACGTGTGATCAGTTCCGGGAAAATATCGGTTGCGTTCAGCATGGCGATTTTCAGCAGGCGGGGGCGGCCGTTTTGGCGCTGTTTGAGGTCAGAGACAGCCCGGGTGTGGAGCTGGATGATGCGTTCTGCATAATGATAAAGAATCTGACCATTCTCGTTTAGTGAGATTTTCCTGCCGGATCTGTTGAAAAGCGGTACTCCAAGCTCTTCTTCCATGCTGCGGATGGTGCGGCTTAAGAAAGGCTGGGAAACGTGCAGGCGTTTGGAAGCCTGAGATATATTTTCGGTTTCTGCAATTGTCTTGAAGTAAGCTGCCTGATCTCCATGATGATTTTCCCCTTATATTTATTAATCTATCAGTAAATATACGTCTCCTCAGAATGGAAGTCAAGGATTTCTTATAACTGATCGGTTATAAGAATGACATAAAACAGGTCTTAGAAAATTGCATAAAACAATTGACATTTTAGCGGGATAAAATGTAAGATATATACATCTGAGAGAGCAAGGATGCCAGCCAGAAGTTTCCTGCTCTCTTTTTCTATTATAAGGAGGAATGTGGTATGGCAGATGAGAGAAAACTGACGATGAAAGACTATCTGACTAGTCTTGGCCCCGGGGCGATTATGGCTGCGGCTATCATCGGACCGGGAAGTGTGACAACCGCTTCGACCCAGGGAGCAAGCTACGGATATGAAAGTCTGTGGCTGATACTTCTGGCCTGTGTGATTGCGTACTTTTTCCAGGAACCGGGAACGAGAATCGCGCTCGGATGTAAGGAAGATGTTATGACGGGAATCCGGACCAATCTGGGAAAAGGGTGGGCGATATTCCTGTATATAGTAGTTCTGGTGGGATCGATTGCGTTTCAGGCAGGAAACCTGTCCGGAGCGGGAATGGCTCTGACCTATATTTTCCCGGGAACGACAAACCTGTTCTGGGCGGTTGTGATTTCCGTGATTGCGCTGGTAATTATTCTGATGAAACATTACGGCATAATCGAGAATATCAATCAGATTCTTATTATCCTGATGGTGCTTGCATTTGTGATCACGGCGCTGACCTGCCGGGCAGATGTGGGCGAGATGCTCTCCGAAGGATTTTCATTCCAGATTCCGGGAGGAAATGCAACGCTTGCACTCTCACTTCTGGCAACTACAGTAACACCGAACCTGGTGCTTGGTTATTCTTCATTTCTGAAACAGAAATATCCGAAGGTAAAAACGGGGGAAGAAAAGAACCTGATCAAGCTGAACAACTTTGGACTGGGATTTAACATGGCGGTTACGTTCCTGATCACGGCATCCATCATTATTTGTTCCGCAACCCTGCTTCATCCGCAGGGAATCCAGATTACATCCGCCGGAGAGATGGCAGAGCAGCTTGTTCCTCTTCTCGGAAATTTTGCGGGAATCTTCTTCTCGCTGGGACTGTTCGGAGCTGCATTTTCATCGGTAATCTACCAGATATCCATTCATGGAATGCTGCTTCCCAAGGCGTTTGACGTAAGCGATGATCCAAGAGAAAAACACAATCTGGCGGTGACTCTGATTGTATTTATCATACCGGTTATCATTGTCGCGGCGCTGGGGTCTTCGCCGACAGAACTGATTATTACGGCTCAGGCATTGAACGGCGTGGCGCTTCCGCTGGTGTTTATCCTGTGCTGGGTACTGTGCAATAAGAAGAAATTTATGGGTGAGTATGTGAACAATACGCTGAAAAATGTAATCTTCGGAATTGTCACGATCCTGACAATCCTGTTTGCGATGAACACGATCATCAACAGCGTAATTCCGTCAGTTATGAATTTACTGTAACAGAAATGAACCGCTTTTGAAAGCAGGAAGAAAGGAGCAAGGCAGAAATATGAATGAAAAAGTACTAAGCTGCGTAGACGCGAACCGTGACCAGATGATCCGGCTCGTTTCAGACATGGTGAAGATTCCCAGTGTCAGCGGAAATGAGGCGGAGCTCGCACAGTATTTAATGAAATACTGTACGGAACTCGGGTTTGAGTGTGAGATTGACAGACACGGAAACTTCTTCGCCTATATTAAGGGGAACAGGCCGGGAAAACGGCTGATCTTCAACAGCCATCTGGATACGGTGGAAGTCGGAGAAGGATGGGACAGCGATCCCTTCTCGGGCAGGATCGACGAGGATAAGATATGGGGAAGAGGAAGCACGGACTGCAAGGCTGCCATCGGCTCCCAGATCATTGCAGCTCTGTCTGTGAAACAGGCCGGGGCGGACTTCGCAGGGGAGATCTGCCTGATGTATCCGGTGGAAGAGGAAGTGCAGAATGTCCAGAGGAAGGGAACATATCTAGCGCTGAAAGACGGCTTTACAGGCGATATGGCTGTAAACGGAGAGGATACGGATCTTCATGTGTGCCTGGCGTGTGAAGGAATGCTTGAAGTGAAGATCACGACTCACGGCGTGGGCGCTCACGGCGCAACTCCTAAAGAAGGAAAGAATGCTATCGTGATGATGTGCAAAGTAGTCGAAGAGCTGGAGAAAATCGTACCGGGTGTAAACAAATACACCGGAAGCGGTTCCATCAATCCCGGCGTCATCGAGGGAGGATGCCGTTCCAGCGTTGTTCCGGATACCTGTACTTTAAAATGCTCCAGATTCACGGTGCCGGGCGAAGGAAGCGAACTGTTCCACAGTCAGATCGAGGATATCTTCGCGAAGCTGAAAGCAGAGGACCCGGATTTCAAGGCTGATGTGGAGCTGACTTACGACTCCAACCCGTCTATCGTGGACGAGGAGGCGGATATCGTGAAAGCGATCATAAAAGCCCACGAGGGAATCGGAAAGGACTGCCCGCTCTACGGGACGCCACAGCACGACGACGCAGACTTCCTGACCAATGTGGGGCATATTCCGACTGTGCTGTACGGCCCGGGTACGGGAGTACTGGCGCATATGCCGAATGAGTATGTAAAGATTTCAGAACTGGAAGAGGCGGCGAAGGTGTACGCCCTGACGATTCTGGAAGCTTTAAAATAATAATACAGAAAAGCAGCAGATATGGCCGTGGCCGGATTCATTTCCGGCCGTGGCTTTCGCTGGCTCTGTAGAAAAAGGGAAAGGAGACAAACCACATGAAGAAGACGCTGAATGTGGGAATCATAGGATTTGGATACATGGGGAAGATGCATTCCATGTGCTATGACAATCTGAAGTATTATTACAACTGTGATGCAGATGTGCGCCTGTACGCAGTGGCGACATCCAAAAAACCGGAGGAGCTTCCCGTAAAATTTGAAAAATACTATACCTCCTGGGAAGAGCTTTTGGACGATGAAAACGTGGATATCGCGGATATCTGCGGGCCCAACTATCTCCATGCAGATGTGCTGAAAAAAGCCATGGAGAAAAAGAAATATATCTATTGTGAGAAGCCCCTCACGACAGACTTAAACGGCGCAAATGGCGTGATGGAATATAAGGAGAAACTCGGATACGATATGGTAAACCGGGTATGCTTTGAGTACCGTTTTGTGCCCGCGGTCATCCGCGCGAAGCAGATGATCGAGAACGGGGATATCGGAAAGCTGATCAATTTTAACTTCAAGTATTACGGATGTGAATTTCTGGACCCGGCAAGATGCATCAGCTGGCAGTCCACAAAGGAGCTCTCCGGAGGCGGTGTTCTCTATGCCCTTGGAACCCACGCGATTGACCTGATCCGCTATCTGGTTGGCGATGTGGAGGAAGTATTTGCCCAGCAGAGAACTCATTTTAAAGAGCGCCCGCTAAAGGAAGATCCCTCCCGGATGAAGAAAGTGGAGATCGAGGATATCGTAAACGCCCAGCTCACCTGTAAAGACGACGTGGCAGGCAATCTTTTGCTGTCCCAGGTTGCGGCGGGGTCCGGAATTGACTTTACCTTTGAAATCTACGGAGAAAAGGGCGCCATCAAGTTTGACCACAATAATGCAAATGTGATCTACTATTTCAACAACGAGGACCCGAAGGAGCCTGTCGGCGGCTTCGGCGGATTCAAAGCCATCGAGACGACCCAGAAGTACGGGGGAGCAGCGGTATTTCCGCCTCCGCGCGTGACCATCTCCTGGCTGAGGTATCATATCGCAAGCGTATATGATTTTGTAGAAGGCATTATAAACGGGGAGGAAAAAACACCCGGCATCGAGGACGCTTATAAGGTCCAGCAGATCACAGAGGCGATCTATAAGTCTGCTCAGAGCGGCAGGATCGAGAAAGTGTCCGCGGACGCGGAGACAGTGGAAGGAGAATGACGGTCATGAAAGATATTCAAATGCTGCACGGGGCGCTCAGGCTCGTGCAGATCAACGCCGGACTGAAGCCGGAAGAACGCGCGCTGATTGTGTGCGATACGGATAATCTTGAACGGGCGAAAGCGCTGGCGTACGCTGTAAAATGCGTGGGCGCCGAGTACAGTATCTGTATCATGGAGCCCAGGAGCACCCACGGGGAAGACCCCACGGATGCGATTTCCAAAGCTATGCTCGGGGCGGACGTGATCTTTGCGCCGACAAGATTCTCCCTGTCTCATTCCAATGCGAGGATCGCGGCGAATGAAAACGGAGCGCGGTTTATCAGCATGCCGGACTACACGGACGACATGCTCAAGGGCGGCGCGCTGGATGCGGATTTCCTGGAAATCTACAAACAGGTGAAAAAGATGCAGCAGATCTTAACGGACGCGGAGAAAATCCATGTGACGACAGAAGCGGGAACCGATATCCGGCTGAACGCAAAAGGAAGGATCGGGAACGAAGTGTCCGGCGTGTGCCGGGTTCCCGGAACATGGGGATCGCCTCCGAATATCGAGGTGAATGTCTCTCCGATTGAGAATGAGACTCAGGGCGTCGTGGTAATCGACGGGAGTATCCCCATGCCGGAGATCGGAGTAGTATCCTCCCCTGTGACGCTGCGTATCGCAGATGGAAAGATCGCAGAATTTAAAGGAGGCGCCGAGGCGGAGAAATTCCGCGAGCTGTTAAAGGGGGAGGAGAACCCGAACAATCTCGTGCTTGCAGAGTTCGGTATCGGAC
>JAHZHF010000219.1 GCA_019420405.1 Clostridiales bacterium | reverse complement strand
CTACTCCGTAGCTTCCCGCATGGGTCAGCTTGTCTCTCTGCTCTCCCGACACACCCGGGATCGTCACATAATAATCACGCGGCGTTGTAGACAGCAAAATCTTATGTGTATTCGGATTTACTGTCATGATAATATTTACATCGCTCCGGCTGTTTGTCGTAATCGAACCGGATACGTCGATACCACTGATGTAAATATTAAATGGTTCTTCTACATTCTGGTTTTCCTCCGGCTGTGCGATCTCTGTATCGATTCCGTACTGATACAGGATCTTCACCTGATCAGAATACCCCTCGATTGAATCCTCGATGATACCGGTAAACGCTTCATTGTAAATAGCCGCCCCGATTTCGCCGTCCAGGAGCGCCTGCGCCTCTGCCTGTACGTTCACGTATTCTGAGAGATCCGGCTCCTTGCCGAGAACATGAGTCAGATCCTCCACCATTTTCTGGTTATTCTCCTGATCCAGTGAAGTCTGAATTCCGAACGTATAGTTCTGCGCATCCAGTATATTTTCGGATGAGTCGTCCGCACGCACCACAACGATCATATTGTCCGTCTTATACGTGGCGCCGCCCACATCCGCAAGCATCTGATCCGCTCTTAACATATAGAAGCTGGTCACTCCCAGCCCCAGGCTGATCAGAAGACTGATCACAATTCCAAGGATATAGATCCTGCTCTTTAAATACTGCATCGCGAACAGCGCGCCGAACAGTACGAAGAGCACGATCGTAAGCACTGCCAGATATTTACCCGGAACCATACCTCCGCTCCAGACCACTACGATAAACAGTACAGTCATTAAAAGCTGAATAAGCACCAGCAGCTTACCCGGAAGGTTCTTCACTTTGGCGTACTTTCCATGACCGGAATGCGAGCCGTGAGAGCGGGAACTGTGATGCCGGTTTCCGGGACCTTTTTTCCCTGAGGAATGTTTTTTTGAACTCATTTGTATCTGACTCCTTACTCGCCGTAGTATTTTCCGTAATACTTACCGTAATATTTATTCTTGTCCATATCTACCTTATTGAGCACAACACCAAGGATCGGACATCCCGTCTTCTCAAGCTGGTCCTTTACGGTGCGCACGAATTTGTAACTCACCACTCTGGACGCAACAACAAGCACGGATGCATCGCACACTTTTGAGATGACAGCCGCGTCAATCACACTTCCCAGCGGAGGCGCGTCTATGATTACATAGTCATATTCACTTTTCGCATCTGCAATCAGTTTCTCGAACCGCGAATTGCCCAGAAGCTCGGACGGGTTCGGAGGGACTACTCCTGCAAATATCATATTCAGGTTGTGAACCTGAGTCTGGTATATCACATTATCTCTTGTAGTCTGCCCGGAGAGATAGTGTGTCAGTCCCTTCACCTCTTCTGTAACCTTATGTCTTCCCTGCAGCACTGATTTTCTCAGATCTGCGTCGATAAACAGGACTTTCTTTCCGCCCTCTGCAAGCGCCATGGCCAGTCCGAGAGAGACTGTACTCTTACCCTCGTTCGGGGTACTGCTTGTCAGTACGATGACCTTATTCTCAGCGCCTGAAAATTCGATATTAGTACGGAGCGTCTTATATGCCTCATTGCTCCTGTAATCTTTCACTACATTCTTTAAAACAATACTCTGCATCTTCCCACTCCTCCTAGTGTTTCGCCCTGCGCGCGGCTGATCTTCTGCTTCCGCGCCGGCCTGTGCCCCCATGAGCCTTTACCTTCTTCACCTTCTTGCTCTCACCTTCCTGAATCGGAATGGATGTGAGCACATTCAGGCCCAGGTACTCTTCCACGTCGTCCGGCGTCTTGATCGTATCATCCAGTATAAAGATCAGGACAATAACAGCCATCGCAGCCAGAACGCCCAGAGCGCCTCCGATCAGCGTATTCCGTGCAACGGACGGGGAGGACGGAGATACCGGCAGGTTTGCCTCCTCAATCGTATTCACCGCGTCAATCTCCATGATCTCCTGAATCTTGACGCTGGCCGTCTCACGAAGTGCATCCGCGATCTCACGCGCCATCTCCGGATCTTCATGCTCCACACTGATGGTCAGGATACGAGTATCCGTTGTGTTCTCAGTCGTAACCATTTCCGAAAGCTCTGATGTTGTCATATCCAGATTGAGTACAGAAATCACCTGCTCAAGCACTGCACGGCTCTTCACCAGCTCCATATAGTCCTGAGTAAGCTGTGTTCCCGTCTGCAGATCGCTGCTTGTAATCCCTGCTGTGCCGTCACTCCTGCTCAGCATATACATACTTGTCGATGACGTATACTTCGGCGTAATAAGAAGCTGGGTCCCCGCAAACGCCACAAGCGCCGCCAGAATGCCGGCCATGAGAATCAGGTGTATTTTGCTCCACAAAACACTGAGCAGCTCGCCCAGATCAATCGTTATTTCATCATTATCAATCTCTCGGTTTATCCTGTCCTGGTTCATTTCTTCTTCTTTTTCTTCAGCATGACCACCGCGTTGCTGAAGAATATCCTCCTCACATATTCTTCTCCGTATTTTTTCTTTACATATTCTGCCGCCTTCTTCATCTGGGGAGGCCGGCTCTTCGGGTCGTGGGCGTCTGTTCCCACGCAGAAGACAAGATCGCGGTCCATTAACTGTTTGATATATCTTTTGATCTTCCACCCGCTCTGTCCCGTGATACTGCCCGCATTCACCTGAATCCTTACACCCATATCGGCCAGATGTTCCGCCCGTCCGATATCTTCTCTCATACTGCGGTATCTCTCGATATGTGCGAGTATCACTTCAAATCCCTTCATCTGGATCTGCTGGATTCCCTGACAGATATAGTCAAAAGAATCAATCGGAGAGAACTCTACAAGTACATACCGCGTGCGGTTCATTGTCAGTATTTTCTCTTCTTTCAGCTTATCCGGAACATCCTGTCCGAAATAAACCTCTGTTCCCAGATATACCCTGAGTTTCTCGCTGATTTTCTCCGCCTCTTCCCTGACAAGCTTGAGCTGTCTGCGAAGCTGGCGCGGAGACGCTTTGCCTCTTCTCGGATGGTGGTGCGGGGTAGCTATGATATAGCGTATCCCCTCATCATAGGCCATCTGAAGCATCTGGCGCGTCTCATTCATACTCTGTGCCCCGTCATCCACTTCCGGGAGTACGTGGCAGTGCGCATCAACAAATCGCTCCATATACCTTCTCCTAACCTGTGTTATAGTAACAGATTCGTCAAAAGCCGCATATATTCCGCATAATGCGCACATTCTCCTTTAATACTATACGCTTGGCCGCCGGGGATGTCAAGGTTTTACCTCTCCCCGGTATACGCTGCTTTTGCCTCTTTTATTTTCGCACAGATTTCCCTTCTCTGTACAGTACCATTCCTTATATTAATAAAAAATCCTCAAATGTCAAGAGTGTTTTTCTTCCACTTCTGCCATCTGAGGACTATTTCTGTCATTCTACTGTAACTGATTTTGCCAGATTACGCGGTTTGTCCACATCCAGTCCCTTCGCAACACTCACATAATATCCCATGAGCTGCAGCGGCACGATTGCCAGGCTGGTTGCGAAATACTCTTCCGTCCTCGGTACATAGACGGAGAAATCCGCTGTATCTTCTATATTATAGTTCCCGTAGCTTGTCAGTCCCATCAGATAGGCCCCGCGGCTCTTCACTTCAACCATATTACTGATCGTCTTCTCAAACAGTGCGCTCTGGGTAAGCACACCTACCACGAGGATTCCTTCCTCTACCAGACTGATCGTGCCATGTTTAAGCTCGCCTGCCGCGTATGCTTCAGAATGGATGTAACTGATCTCCTTCATCTTGAGGCTTCCCTCCAGGCTGATCGCATAGTCGATGCCCCGTCCGATAAAGAAGATATCTTTTGCGTTCGCATATTTGCTAGCAAACCACTGGATACGCTCCTTATCATCCAGTGTTCTCTGGATCTTATCCGGGAGCGATGCCATCTCTTTCAGAAGCTCTGCATAACGGCTGTCGTCGATACGCCCTTTCACCTTTGCGGCCTGTACGGCCAGCAGGTACATGGCTATAAGCTGGGTACTGTATGCTTTTGTAGTAGCTACTGAGATTTCGGGTCCTGCGTATGTGTACAGGATGTAGTTGCTCTCTCTCGCAATGCTGGAGCCGACTACATTTACGATTCCCAACACCGGTACTCCCCTCTCCTCTGCGAGCCGCAGCGCCGCCAGGCTGTCTGCCGTCTCTCCCGACTGGGATACGACGATCACCAGGGAGTTCGGAACAAGAATCGGATTGCGGTAACGGAATTCGGAAGCAAGATCTACTTCTACCGGGATGCCTGCAAGATCTTCCAACACGTACTTTCCTGCCATTCCCACGTGATATGCAGAACCACCACGATATAGATTCTCTCCAGTTTTCCGATCGCCTCGTCGGTAAGTCCCACCTCCGAGAAATCAATCGTTCCGTCCTTCACATAAGCGCCGATTGTATCCTGCACGGCCTTGGGCTGCTCGTGGATCTCCTTTAACATGAAGTGCTCATAGCCGCCCTTTTCCGCCGCCTCGGCGTCCCATTTAATCTCAACCAGTTCTTTCCGGATCTCTTCACGGTCGATGTTATAGAAATGAATCTCATCCCCAGAGAGCTCCGCTATCTCAAGATTGCCGATATAATAAACGTTTCTTGTCTTGTCCAGAATCGCGGGCACATCAGATGCGATCAGCGCTCCGCCTTCCTTCTTCCCGATGATCAGCGGGCTGTCCTTGCGGGCTGCAAAGATCTTGCCCGGATAGTCGTGGAACATCACGCCGAACGCATAAGAGCCGCGGATACGAAGCATGGCTCTCGAAAGTGCTTCCAGTGGAGTTCCAGTCTTCTTATAATAGTAGTCAACAAGCTTTACCGCGATCTCCGTGTCTGTCTGGGAATAGAACGTATATCCTGATTTCACCAGCTTGTCTTTCAGTTCCTGATAATTCTCAATAATTCCATTGTGTACGAGAACGACTGATTTGTCATCTGTACAATGCGGATGCGCATTATTCTCGGACGGCTCACCGTGAGTCGCCCAGCGGGTATGACCGATTCCACAGGTTCCGCGCACTGCTTTTCCGTTATCCGTCTTCTCTGAAAGGATCTTCAGCCTTCCCTTAGCTTTGACAACCGAGATCT
>JAHZHF010000218.1 GCA_019420405.1 Clostridiales bacterium | reverse complement strand
TAGGACAGGCGGGGAGATTGTCTGAGCCGAAGGCGAGTTGCTCCCCGCCTGTTCTTGTTTTTAGTCCGTAGCCGGGACTTCTTTAGTTTCTCTATTTCCTGGAGCGGAACCTGGAAATATCCTCCACTTTCGCAGAATACGTCTTCAAAATACTCTCTGATTTCGGAAGTTTCTAGTCAGGGAGTTAGTGAATTAAATAGCCGACTCATACTTTTCAGGCATCGCTGTCAATCTATTTCAAGTATTAGACATTTCTTTCACGCGGTTTTACAATATATTACAGCAAAGGAGGCTGTTTACTATGAAAATTCAGGACAAAGAAACTTTTGACAAAGCAAATGTGTTCGGACAGGGCGCTGAGAATACTTATGCGCAGTATTTTATCGGAAATTCTTACTTAAATCCTCTGACAGATCCCAATACCTGTCCGGTTTTTCTGGCTAATGTGACTTTTGAGCCGGGCTGCCGTAACAACTGGCATATCCATCACGCCAAAACCGGAGGCGGCCAGATCCTGATCTGTACGACAGGAAGCGGCTGGTATCAGGAGGAAGGAAAAGATCCTGTCAGCCTGGAACCCGGAACTGTCATCGTGATTCCGCCCGAGGTAAAGCACTGGCATGGCGCGAAAGCTGACAGCTGGTTCTCTCACATCGCTTTTGAGGTACCGGGAACAGAGACAAGCAACGAATGGCTTGAGGCTGTTGACGATGAGACATATTCCAAACTGGCATAATTCTAAAACATAATTTTATGGAATAATTTCAATCTGAAAGGAGAATCTGCAGACATGAATGACTATCGTAAAACCGATCCGGAATTTGCAGAACGGTTTGAACATTTCACATTTCAGGAAGTTGTAAATGAGGAAGGCCAACAGCTCGACGACGTCACCCGCCATATGGCGATCCTCGCCACACTGCTTGGCTGTCAGGGAATTGACGAATTCAGGCTTGCTCTTCCGCGGGCTCTGGATGCCGGACTTACGCCTGTTATGGCAAAAGAAGTGATTTATCAGGCGGTGGATTATCTCGGTATCGGACGTGTACGTCCCTTCCTGGACGCGGCAAATGAGATTCTTACATCCCGTGGTGTTGCTCTTCCTCTGGAAGGACAGGCCACGACTACAATGAAGAACAGACTGGAGAAAGGAATTGACGCCCAGGCGGAAATCTTCGGCGGGCATATGCGCGAAGCCTGGAAGGCCGGTCATATCAACCGCTGGCTTGCGAGCAACTGCTTCGGCGATTATTACACCCGCACCGGGCTTGACCTAAAGCAGCGCGAAATGATCACATTCTGCTTCCTGGCAGCACAGGGCGGATGCGAACCACAGCTCACTGCACACGCAAAAGGGAATATGAATCTGGGGAATGACAAAGAATTCCTGATCAAAGTCGTATCACAGTGCCTTCCCTATATCGGGTACCCGAGAAGCCTGAATGCGATAACATGTATTAATAACGCTGCAGAGCAGTAATGAATCATAACTTCTCTTTATAATCTGCAAAAGCGTGCGGCTGTTTCCGTTGGATTTCAGCCGCACGCTTTACTATTTCATTTCAGGATATGATTATCTGCTCTTTCTCTCTTTTCCCGAGAATCGGTGCACGTCGATCCGGAACACTTCCGTGCGCGCCAGCATGTCCGGGCTGAACTCAATCTCTGCCTCCGGTGCCATATGTTCCATGATCTTTGTAAGACCGTATCGCTTTTCTTCCTCGCTCTCCAGACATTGTATTCTGCCGTTTCCCATGATACTGCGATAAGAGTAAGAGTAACTGCACGTATAATCTCCGGTGATGATCCCGTGTCTGCAGTCCATCTCCACGGCGATTTCAGGCCCGGAAGCAAACGCCTCCGCTTTGCGCCCTTCCCCGGCTCCATGGATATAAAGAGCCAGCTTCATGCCATCCTCTCCACTGTCAAAATCATATCCGAAGTTGACCGGCACGATGAACATGCCCTCCTCGTCCGCCGCCCCGAGTCGCACCACATCACATTCCTCAAGGATTTCTTTTATCGTCTCCGGCTCCTGAATCTCCCTCTTCTTCAAACGCATCTTATGCATCCCGGATACCTCCTCCAGTCTCTTACAGCGAAGTCAGGATTTCACCAATTCGCTCCATGTCCATCTTTTTCAATACATAATCCGCCTCGGGAAGCTCCTCCTTGGGAGAGATCTCCGAACGGACGTAAACTGTCTTAAGTCCGGCTTTCTTCGCGCCCTCAATGTCGCAGACCCCGTCGTTTCCGATCATGACCGCCCGTGCCGGATCAATCTCGTACCTGTCCAGAAGCTTCCGGAAAAAATTCAGATCCGGCTTTTTGCAGCCGTGTTCCGAAGACAGGAAAATTCCGTCAAAGTACGGAGTCAGTTTTAGTGCATTCAGCTCATATTCCGTGTAAATTTTCTGGGCATTGGACAACAGATAGATCTTTTTTCCGCTCTCCCTTACCCTTCGGAGCATTTCTTCTGTGCCCGGGTAGAGACGCAGCCGGTCCGTGGCCAGAATCCTCAGCAGATGTCCGGCGAACAGGACGGTCTCCGGTTCAGGCCGGATTCCTTTTTCATAAAAGAGCCCCTCAAACACCTGCTCGATCTGGATCTCAGGGTAAGACTCATGTGCGTCCCGGCGAACACCTTCTTTCTCAGTACTCATCCGGCGCACGATATCTCTGTAGGCACGGTGCAGATCCTCCGGCTCATAGTAAGCGCCGTAATAAGCATAAAGCAGCGCCAGCCGTTCCCATAATCCGGCTTTGTTCTCATCCGTGTGGATATCGACCAGAGTTCCGTACAGGTCAAAGATACAGGTGTCACACTGAACTTCCGGTGTACCCGCAGACAAAGCCTCTGCCTTCATGAACGTTCCTCCTGCTTCATCTCTTCCTGAATCTCCGCCTCGCATGACTGCATGGCACGGAGTGTTTTATCAAACAGCTCATTAAGCTCCCATCCCAGATTCTCAGCTCCGGTGCGGATCGTATCTCTCGAACACCCGGCCGCAAACCGTTTGTCCTTAAATTTTTTCTTAATACTGGACACTTCCATATCCATCACGCTCTTTGACGGGCGCATGAGAGCCGCCGCCCAGATCAGTCCGGTCAGCTCGTCCGCCGCAAAGAGTACCTTCTCCATCTCATGCTCCGGTTTCACATCGCAGCAGATCCCGTATCCATGAGAGCAAATGGAGTGAATCATATCTTCGCCTGCTCCCCCTTCTCTTAAAAGCTCCGGCGCTTTGACACAGTGCTCCTCCGGATACATCTCAAAGTCAATATCGTGAAGGAGTCCGGTAATTGCCCAGTAGTCCGCATCCTCCCCGTATCCCAGTTCATTCGCATACCAGCGCATGACCTTTTCCACGGTCAGCCCATGCTGGATATGAAAGGACTCCTTGTTGTATTTTTTCAGAAGCTCCAGCGCTTCCTCTCTTGATAAATTGCTTTTCATTTTCCATGTCTCCCTGTTCTATTTTCTTATCCGCTCCTGCCAGGAATGGCAGCGTTTCATCCGATGACCGCACACATCAGAGAAATGTTTTATAATCCTCATAATTCTTTGCCAGAAGTTCCGGCGTATTCAGGCTGTACGGACATTTCTTCATGCACTGGCCGCAGTGCAGGCACCCCTCGATTTTCTTCATCTTCTCCTGCCATTCTTCCGTGAGCCATCCATCACTCGGCGATCTGCGCAGAAGCAGGCTCATTCTGGCGCAGTTATTAATCTCTATCCCTGCCGGACAAGGCATGCAGTATCCGCAGCCCCGGCAGAAGTCCCCGGTTAATTCCGCCCTGTCCGCCTCGATCTGTGCCAGCCTGTCCTGATCAAGCTCCGGAGGACAGACCTGATAAGACAGGAACTCATCCAGCTCTGATTCTCTCTGGATTCCCCAGATAGGCGCCACATGATCAAACTGAGGCTGAGCCATATACGCATAGGCCAGATCAGAGTGGTTGATCAGTCCTCCCGAGAGCGCTTTCATGGCGATGAATCCCATATCCGCCTTCCGGCACATCTCAACGATTTCCAGATCCGGCTCTGCCGCCAGATAGGAAAACGGAAACTGCATCGTCTCATACAGGCCGGATTCAATCGCTTCCCTGGCCACAGCGATCCTGTGATTGGTAATGCCGATGTGGCGGATCTTCCCCTGCTCTTTCGCTTTCAGCGCCGCATCGTAAAGTCCGGACTCGTCTCCCGGCTTCGGACAGAACGCCGGATTGTGAAACTGATAGATATCAATATAATCTGTCTTTAGCTGTCTGAGACTCTCCTCCAGATCCTTCCAGAATCCGTCTGCCGTCTGCGCCGCAGTCTTTGTGCTGATTACAATCCGGTCCCTCGTATACTCGAAAGCCGCACCCATCTTCTCCTCGCTGTCAGAGTAGGCCCTGGCAGTGTCAAAATAATTGATGCCGTTGTAAAAAGCCTTCTGGAGCAGATATACCGCGTCTTGCTTACTGATCCTCTGGATCGGCAGGGCGCCGAACCCGTTCTTGCTTACCTCTAATCCTGTTTTTCCTAAAATCACTCTGTCCATATGTACCCTCCTGTATTTTCATAACAGTTCCATACGCTGTCATTGATTGTATGAGTAGATGAGGAACTGCTGCATTTTCATCTGCCAGTCAGCGCCGCTTCGCTGCCGAGAACTCTGCAGCTTCTTTGACCCACCCCATCAGCTCATCGTCGATCTCCTCCTCTGATGAAATGAGAACATGATGAGTCCACCGGTTCGGATACGGTTCCGTGGCTATATCGATCCTGGAAGATTCGACTCTGTGATCAAGCCCGAATGTAATCACGATATAGACCGGAGGCCGCTCCTTTGCCTTCCTGACTTTTGCAAACGAGACGCAGGAAAACAGATGTCTGTTATAGAATGTAATCTGAGTCTTCTGCACCTTAATCGTCACATCCGGTATCTCTTCCAGAACCCTCTTTTCAAATTTCTCATAGAAAGGAAGCGCATCCCCGTGCCCTTCAAAAAACAGCAGTACATTGTCCTCCACAGATATCACCTCCAGATATCACATTTCCGCGCCGGTTTGTTCCTATTATACCTCTCAGTATTTTCCTTGTACAGATCAAATACAGCTATTTAGTTCATTAACTCCGGCATGAAAAACGTCCGAAAACAGGGACGATTCTCAAACGTATTCTGCGGGGATGG
>JAHZHF010000217.1 GCA_019420405.1 Clostridiales bacterium | reverse complement strand
ACACCTGTCATTACTGAATATATTGAGTTTGTTACCTGCTCAGTCTGTACAACAGCCTGTCCGGCAGTCTCCTGAAAACCGATTGCAGAGAGGACGAATCCGCCAAGTCCGCCCGCCAGCGCCTGTCCCAGTTTCCGGGAGAAAGAATACATTCCATAAACAGTACCGCCGTCGCTCGATCCGGTCATTACAGTCTGATAATCAATAATGTCTGATACCAGTGCCCACACAAGCAGATTAAAAGTCTGGGCGCCAAGATTTGCAATAAACAGGAACACACAGAACACCCATGCATTTTCTATTCTAAGTAAAAACATAATTCCATATGTAACTGCTGCGAGAAGCATTGCTGCACTTCCCGCTTCCTTTTTCCCGAATTTTTTCGTTATCTTCCCT
Source organism: Clostridiales bacterium (assembly GCA_019420405.1). Classification (GTDB taxonomy): domain Bacteria; phylum Bacillota; class Clostridia; order Lachnospirales; family Lachnospiraceae; genus Mediterraneibacter. The sequence continues at coordinate 4,787 of JAHZHF010000217.1, read as the reverse complement.
GAAAAAGGAGCAAGGAGAAGCACACATACCGTCTGGAGCACATTTGCCACTGCCATCGCGCTTGAATTTTTGAAATAATCCTGATACAGATAAATGTTCATGGACATTGTCACCGAACTTGCAATTACACTTACAATCGCGGCTGCAATCATAGAAACAAGCGCCCGGTTATGCACAAGAGCAAGTATAAGATCCTTTGGCTTTTGTTTCTTTTCATCTGTCTTTGGCGCAATCTGAATCCGCTCTGCTGACCATCTGTAGCAGATCGTATGACAGATAAATCCAAATACTGCGAAAATGACTGCCAGAAGAAATACTCTGGATCCGACAAGGACCTGAGTTCCCGCATCATCCGTGTGGTATACAATAAGCGGTGTCAGCGCTCCTACCAGAACGCCTGCCAGAGAAGCTCCCATGGATCTGAATGTTGAGAGCATAGTCCTCTCTTCCGGAACATCTGTAATTGCCGAAGCCATAGAGCCATACGGAATATTAATTCCCGTATAACAGAAGCTTCCCCACAAAATATATGTGACAAAGATATATACAATCCTTAATGCCATCGGAAGATTTGCAGCCCATGGCAGGAACAGCAGAACTCCGGCCAGAGCAACCGGGAGCTTCATCCTGCGTATCCAGGGACGGTACCTCCCCTCTTCCGTTGCCTTTGCACTATCGACGATTCTTCCCATGCCTATGTCTGTAAACGCGTCTACGACGCGGGCTGCCAGAAAAAGAATTCCCGTAACCGCTCCCGGAATACCGAGAACATTTGTATAAAATACGCTCAGGAAACTGCTGACAAGCATAAAGAAGAAATCATTACCAAAGTCTCCGAACATATACCCCAGTCTCCCTGTCCTCTATGGATACTTTTCCTATGGGGGATCCGATGGATGATACCTTTACCTGTGTCTTCTTAAACCGCGGAATAAGTTCTCTTTCCACTTCCTCAGCACTATACTCCGCGATCCCTTTTCCATCCGCACTTCTCAGAGAAATATAATTCATTCCAAGATCTCTTACCACTCTGAGCTGTTCTGTAAAATCACTGCTGATTTCATCAGAAAACCCTGAAATTTTCACATCATATTTTTTCATTTTTCTTCTCCATTCAGTATTCCTAAAATCATTTCTTATATAAATGTTTACCATATCTTTATTAAGATTGATATTGCGGTTCGTGCCCGTCATATTGCAAAAAGCACCCATCCTGCAATATAATTGAATCACAGGAAAACGGAGGAACAGATAAATGAAGATCAGGAAAGCATCCATTACAGAACTGGATCAGATTATGAAACTGTACGGACGTGCCCGCACCTTTATGGCAGAAAACGGAAATCCGACACAATGGGGGAACTTGTATCCCTCCCGTTCTCTGATCGAACAGGATATCGAAAGCGGAAATCTTTTTGTATGCGAAAACCGCGGAAGGATCATCGCCGTCTTCTACTACAACGAAGGACCCGATCCGACCTATCTTAACATCCGGAACGGGAAATGGCTGAACGATCAAAACTATGGCGTCGTTCATCGCATCACTTCCGATGGAAGCATAAAGGGAACTGCCGGATTCTGTATTGACTGGGCGTTTGAGCAGTGCGGCAATCTGAAAATCGATACCCACAGGGATAACCACATTATGCAGCACCTTCTGGAAAAACACGGATTTCAATACTGCGGAATTATCCTCACAGACAATGGGAGCGAACGAATGGCCTATCAGAAAGGATAATAAGAATCCCGGCTGCAGTGGTTTTTAAACACCACCTCAGCCGGGATTTATTATTATTTTACCTTTTTGCGGTAACAATTCAGCCCGCTACAGATTGATGAACTGTTACTTTTACATTATCTTCCGGAACAGGTTTTTCAGATCTTCAACATCTGCATCTTTCGGATTTCCCGGAGCACATGCATCTGCGTGAGCTGACTCTGCCAAAAACTGCAGATCTTCCTCTTTAATTGCATCCAGCTTCGTCGGAATTCCTACATCAATGGAGAGCTGGCGCACTGCGTCAACAGCAGCTTTTCTGTACTCTTCCACAGACATGTCATCCACGCCTTTTACGCCCATCGCTCTTGCGATCTCGCGGTATTTCTCACCTGTGCACTCTGCATTGTACTCCATAACAATCGGGAGCATCATCGCACAAGCGACGCCATGCGGGGTATCATAAACCGCGCCCAGAGTGTGTGCCATAGAGTGAGCGATTCCAAGACCTACATTCGAGAATCCCATTCCCGCAATGTACTGTCCGAGAGCCATGCCGTCGCGTCCTTCCTTCTCATTTGCCACTGCGCCTCTTAAAGATCTTGCGATGATCTCAATCGCTTTGAGATGGAACATATCTGTCATCTCCCACGCAGCTTTCGTCGTATATCCCTCAATCGCATGAGTCAGCGCATCCATACCTGTAGAAGCGGTCAGTCCTTTCGGCATGGAAGCCATCATATCCGGATCTACAATCGCTACAACCGGCATATCGTGCGGGTCAACGCATACAAATTTTCTCTTTTTCTCAACATCCGTGATTACATAGTTGATCGTAACCTCTGCCGCTGTTCCCGCCGTTGTCGGTACGGCGATGATCGGAACGCACGGATTCTTTGTCGGAGCTGTTCCCTCAAGGCTTCTCACATCCTCAAACTCCGGGTTCGCGATGATAATACCGATCGCCTTTGCCGTATCCATGGAAGAACCGCCGCCGATTGCGATAATGTAATCAGCTTCCGCATCTTTAAACGCCTGTACGCCATGCTGTACATTCTCAATCGTAGGATTCGCCTTGATATCAGAAAAGATCTCATAAGCAAGTTCTGCGTTGTCAAGTACATCGGTTACTTTCCCTGTCACTCCGAATTTAATCAGATCCGGATCAGAACATACAAACGCCTTCTTGTACGCTCTCGCCTTTGCTTCTGTCGCGATCTCCTGGATAGCGCCCGCTCCATGATAAGATGTCTCATTGAGCATAATTCTGTCTGCCATTGTCATCAATCTCCTTTTTCCTGCAGATTTTAGTGCCGGGGTACAGGGAACTCCCCATCCCCCGGCGCCAACGTTTCCTTTGTTTATATTTTAACAATCCGCACATAAAATAGGAAGTTACAAAAGCTTTAATCTGTCACTTTGCACTAATACTATAAAAGACCCAGGCTCCGGAAGAGCTCTGCCAGCTCTGCCGGCATGGCGTCAACCAAAGACTGCGCCATCTGTTCCGGGGATATTCTGATCTTCCCCATCACCCATCGTACCGTCATATAAATCGATCCCTGACAGTACAGTTCCAGAAGAAAACGAAGATGATCCGTCACCTTCTTCCCGGTCTTCCCCTCGATCCTCTCTGTATAGAACGAAAGAATCAGATGGAAATCATGATCTCTCAGATTGTTCTGGTCATCATTCTTAAAGGCAGCCCTGAAAAACATCTTCTCTTTCTCTATATAGTGAAACTTATTCACCAGTCCCTCATATACCGTCTGCCCCTCTCCCATATGTTCAAAGGATTCCAGCAGGATCTTATCGAAATACCAGTTTACAAGATCATACTTATCCTTAAAATGACGATAAAACGTCTGGCGCGTCGTCCCGCAGGCTCCGACGATCTCTCCCACCGTAATCTTCTCCAGAGGTGCACTCTTCATACACAGCTTCATCGCGTCCGCAAGACGGTACTTCATATCGTCCCGGTTTTTCCTCAGTTCTTCCATCACATATTCTCCTTCGTCCCGACGTTTCTGCCTCTGATACCATCATGAATGAAAGGAGCCTGATTTGTCAAGCACCGAAAGACTTTATTTCTCTTCCGTCCACATACAGCCTGTATTTTTCTGTATCATCCTTTATATTACACTCTTCCTCCGTCGGCTCGAACCGGATCAGACAGACCGGCTCTCCCCTGCCGGCTTCACTTTTTCTTCTGTACACTTCGATCTCCAGACGCGAAGGATATCCCTCCTGATCCGTGGAAAGGCACATAGATTCAAATCTGTTCTCAATACACATCTCCACCACAGTTCTGGCAAACTCCTCCTTGTCCTCAATCTCCTCCCTGTTCGCCACAACTGTCAGAAAACACTCCTGTCCTGAGTTCCTGCTGCTCACCGCATCCGGAATCCCGCTGTGGTCCTCCTTCCATTGGCTCAGCCTGTCTCCCGCCCAGGGCAGGCAGAGCGAGAGGATCAGTAGCAGCGCCAGTGCCGCGGCAACCTTCGTCACATTTCTTTGCATTTTCCTGTTTCGCTCCATTTTGTATCACTTTTACAACCGATTATAGTTTTTTTCGAAGATAAAATCAATAAAAGGTTGTAAAAATGAGACAAACAACGTACAGAGGAGGAGATCTTCATGCCGAAGCCACGCACAAAAACAGGACAGAAAAATCTGATCAGTAAGAATCTGATAGAGCTGCGCAGGACACATCATATCTCTCAGCGGATTCTGGCTTATAAACTCCAGCTTGCAGGATACGATATGGATAAGAATGTAATCACGCGAATCGAGACGAACAAGCGTTATGTAACAGATATTGAACTGAAAGCATTGTGTGAAATCTTTGACGTGTCATATGAAGAGCTGATCGACGGAACAAAAACAGATCAAACAAGTACATCACCCGATCAGAAATGATGCAAATATTGCTTTATTCAGGTAAGAGCCAACAGAAACAGCAAAAAGGGGCTGTCGCACTAAGTGATTAGTGCGATGGCCTCTTTTCTTTTCCAAAATAAACCAAATGCCGGGCTAAACAAAGCCCGGCAAAAGGTGTAAAATATAGTTA
>JAHZHF010000216.1 GCA_019420405.1 Clostridiales bacterium | reverse complement strand
GGGCAGACGGGGCGCTTGTCTGAGCGTCAGCGAGTTAAGCCCCGGCTGTCTTTGTTTTTAATCCGTATCCGGTACTTTGTAGTTTCCCTTATTCCCTGGAGCGAAGCCCAGAGCCGTCCTCCATCCCCGCAGAATACGTTTGAAAATCAGCTCTGTTTTCGGATGTTTTGCAAAAGGACGTTAGTGCACTAAATAGCTGCTCTTCTAGTCTTCCATAATCACATGATACAGTGTATCCGCCAGCACCTCCATCGCATTCATCATTTCCTCCACCGTATTTGTCTGCGCCCCGGCCTCGATCAGCAGTGATTTGGGAAGCAGGTGGAGATTGTACCTGTACGCTCTCAGATAGATATGTCGGACAAATCCCGGGTACAGGCTCTCCGAGGCCAGCTGCATCTGAAGGGAAAAGGCAAGGTTATCCTGTATGTAAGGATTATAGAGATAGTCAATATCTCCGTTGGTCCGGGACCGGCTCAGCCCGTTAAAGTACATGATCTTTGCCGTCGGCTTCCCGTTGATCTCCGTCACAAGGTGCGTCCCCTCTGCCACACCGTCCCTGTGCAGATCAATGGCCACTTCCAGCGTCGGATTCGCCTCGATCAGCGGACGCACGGATGCTTCCGCATTTTCATATGCATTGCTCCGGTCAAGCTGTCCGTTGATGATATCATACACTCCTGTATCGTGGATTGTCTCAATCCCCTTCTCATTTAAGAGCTGCGTCAGATACTCGCCCACCCCTACAATGCTCGTTGCAGGATCTCCCGGTGTGGAATCCACGAACTCCTCCTGGGAATGAGTATGGAAAATCAGAATCTTGGGCCCCCCCGTCGTGTTGTCGATCTTCATACTTCTCCCCAGGAGATCATCCGCGTTAAGCTGCTCCGGACCGATCATGGTGGAGCTGTCTACCGTATAAAAATTACTTAAAAGATAGTCAAAGTCTCTCAGTTTCTCTATCGACATATCGACTGTGGGAGTCACCGTCTGTACCGCAGCTTCTGATTCGTCCGGCTCACCGACCAGATTCCCGTTTTCATCTACTGCATTCTCGTCATTTGCCTGCGCCTCCAGTATTTTCGCAACTGTTTCCTCATCCTCGATCGGCTGTTCTCCCTGGATATGGTCCGATGCGTAATCTGCCAGTGGGAACCAGCCAAGCGCCTGACCCATGACCAATTCATTCACGTCCTTTTCAGGGGTACGGTTCAGGTAGGACAGCCCCGGCATGTACATTTCTTCCGCATTTGTAAGGAGCTTTTCCTGAAATTCATACCGCCAGCTTTCCCCGAATCCCTCCGCTCCGATCCACACCGCACTGACAGCCAGAAGTACGGCATATGCCGCCGCTTTTGGCTGTCTGAACGGTTTTCGCTTTATTCCTTCCATATATGGCAGCATCCCCTTCCGGCATTTCCTTCTGAAAGTGTATGCCTTTCATTCCCCGGATATGTCTCCAGTGTTCAGTTCGACCGTGCGCCCAGCATGTTAATTGCCTCTGAGATCGTATGGCTGATCTGGTGGATCATTTCATCCACATCTTTCGGAGTCACAAACATTCCGTTTAAATGGGGCGAGATCAGTTCTTTTACAAACTCGTACTTTTCTCCCGCATTGTAGGAACGGAGCACCTCCCCTACCCCCTTCAGCGAATCCGAGGATTCCAGTGCATTGATAAAATTCTCCATCGTATCATTGACAATCGTCGCCGCATCCACCACTGTCGGAACACCAATCCCGATCACCGGTACTCCGAGCGACTCCTCTGTCATTCCGACACGGTGATTCCCAACACCGGAACCCGGATGAATTCCCGTATCCGCGATTTGCACGGTACGGTTTAATCTCCTGCTGTTCCGGGCTGCAAGCGCATCTACCGCAATGACAAGATCCGGGTGGGTTTCCGATACGATCCCCCGAACGATCTCCGCGCTCTCCATCCCGGTCTGTCCCATGACTCCCGGTACGATGGCGCTCACCATGTCCACGTTTTCCATTCCCATGGCGTACTTTCCATATTCCTTCACGATATGCCGCGTTACATTCAGATGATCCGCCACATAAGGTCCCAGAGCGTCCGGAGTCACATCACGGTTTCCAAGACCGACTACCAGAATTGAGTGGTCTTTCTCTTTCGCGCACGGTTTTTCCGATCCGCCTTTATGCTTTTCAACCAGCTCGCTGATATAACGACACAGTCTGGATGCAATTTCCATATGCTTTTCCTCGTCCGGCAGCGCAAGGTCCGGGGTCTCCACTGTGAGATACGTCCCTGTAGGCTTCCCCATCGCTTTCGCGCCATTCTCCGTCCTGATCTCAACACGGGTCACGCGGATGTCATTCTCCTGGTCATACTCTTCCTCAAGAACAACACCGGGGATCTCCACATTGTCCGACTCAAACCGTTCTTTCTCCTCAAGAGCAAGATCTGTTCTCACACTGTAATTTTTCACCATGTTCCCTTCCTCGCTTTCCGTTTTTACGCAATATCATTTTTCGTAACAGTTCAGCCATAGGGCTGTATGTGAGAGAAAATCATGCTCGCATGATTTTTCGATCGTGCAGTCCTATGAGCTGAGCGCCCGTATATGAGTAAAACAGCGGCGGCAGCCGCAATCAGCACGAAGTGCGGTTTTACGAATGGCGCGGGCTGAACTGTTACCATTTTTCTCAATATTTCTGAAAATATGTATTGACAAGTATTTCCGGTTGGAATAAAATAAACAGGTATGTTCCAGCGGAGCGTCCGTGTCCGAATCTGCGGGAATACATGATCCACAGTGTAAAGCTGATGATATATTTGGAGGTGTACAGATTGGCTAACATTAAATCTGCTAAGAAAAGAATTTTAGTAAACGAGACAAAGGCTGCAAGAAACAAAGCAATCCGTTCTAAAGTGAAAACAGCAGTAAAGAAAGTTGACGCTGCAATTGCACAGAACGATGCCGAGGCTGCTAAGACAGCTCTGCGCGCAGCGATCGTTGAGATCACAAAGGCAGGAAGCAAGGGTGTTTACCACAAGAAAACTGTTTCCAGAAAGATCTCTCGTCTGTCAAAAGCTGTAAACAGCATTGCTTAATAATCATAGACATAGATCATAATTTAAAATGAAAGAGTCATCCGCACCGTCAGGCGAATGACTCTTTTTTTATCAGAAGTGGGGAAGACGCCCTTCTGACTAAACGCTCCGCGGAGATGCGCAGGGATTCTACAGTCTCGCATACCCGAAGCTGTTGATGATCCCGTCCAGCTTCACCCCTGCATCGCACAGCGGACACTCATGCGCGCTGTACACATGATAACCCGGAAGGTCCGAGCTGGTAAAGATCGTCTTCACTTCCATTCCCGCCACCTTTGATATCGAACTGAACACTGCGCAGATGCCGCACACTGTTCCACTGTAGTAAATAACAGATTCAATAGCCTGCATCGTCAGCGTTCCGGTCGCCATAGAGTCCGTCAGGACAATCACCTGCTTCCCCTCAATCATTCTCTGGCTGTTCTCTCTGAAAAGTATCTGCCCCGTGTAGTCGAACTCCGGTGTGACGACAGAGATATTATTTCCCGCACTCATTGACATATTGCTCGTATCAGCAAGAGCTTCCGCCATAAAGGCTCCGATCATCTCCGTATTCTTCAGGCAGACAATCGTATCTACCATCGTATTGGTCATATACTCCGCAGCCAGGGTCCGCGCCGTCTCTCTCGCATTATTATGTCTCGTCTTTACTGTGGACATGTCAATATAGGTATTGACATGAGAATTCTTTGTTGCAAAGTGCCCTCCCAGCATCTTAATGCGTGCTTTCGGATTTTTCGTCGATCTGAGATTTACAAATCTTTCATCCATATGCTTCTCTCCCTTCTACTGATTTTAATCTCGTCCGATGTTTTGCTGTCTTTATTATAACAAAGAGAACCCTCCCGGCACAATACCGGCTTTTGACTATTCCCTTTTTGTTTCTACAGGGAAACGATTCGCTGATATCCCCTTTCCATACTTCTGTAGTATGATAAAAAAAAGACAAAGTTCTGCCACAAAACTGAAGCCCCGGCTGCAGGATACGGTTTCCTCATACGCGGCGGAAACCAAATGCGAACGGCAGACAGGAAAGGAGATACCATGAAGTACAAGAAATTGTTTTCCCCGGTAAAAGTGGGAAGCGTCACTCTAAAAAACCGCTTTGCCATGGCGCCAATGGGGCCGCTTGGTCTTGCGGACGCCAACGGCGGCTGGAACCAGCGCGGCATCGACTACTATGTAGAACGCGCCAAAGGCGGCACCGGCCTGATTATCACCGGTGTTACATTCTTCGACCAGGTTGTAGAAAAACAGGATCCGTCCACGGTTCCCAACCCACTCTACAAACCGGTTAATTTTGTAAAGACAAGCCGTGAGATGACCGAACGTGTCCACGCATACGGAAGCAAGATTTTCCTGCAGTTAAGCGGCGGTTTCGGCCGTGTCACCATTCCGACAAATGTAGGGGAGATTCCGCCCGTCGCCCCCTCCCCGATCCCCCACCGGTGGCTTGATAAAATCTGCCGCGAAATCAGTGCAGATGAGATCCACGCTATTGTGCGCCAGTTCGGTGAAGCCGCTTTCCACGCAAAGAGAGCCGGATTTGACGGAGTGCAGATCCACGCTGTCCACGAGGGCTATCTGATGGATCAGTTTGCCATCTCCATGTTCAACCACAGGACGGATGAATACGGCGGATCACTCGTAAACCGTCTTCGTTTTGCAAAAGAGGTAGTGGAAGAAATTAAGGAACGCTGCGGCGCAGATTTTCCGGTCACTCTCCGTTTCAGTGTCAAAAGTATGATCAAGGACTGGCGTGTCGGCGCGCTTCCCGGCGAGGAATTTAAAGAAATGGGGCGTGACACAGAGGAAGGTCTGGAAGCCGCAAAACTTCTGGAATCCTATGGTTACGACGCTCTGGATACAGATGTGGGGACCTATGATGCATGGTGGTGGAATCATCCGCCGATGTATCAGGAGAAAGGCCTGTACCGTGCTTACTGTAAGATGGTCAAGGATGTTGTCAGCATCCCCGTCTTCTGCGCCGGACGTATGGACAATCCTGATATGGCTCTGGAAGCCATTGAAAACGGTGTCTGCGATGTGATTGATCTGGGGCGCCCGCTTCTGGCTGACCCGGACTATTGTAACAAGCTGCGCTCTGGCCGTACCGGCGAGATTCGTCCCTGCATTTCCTGTCAGGAAGGCTGTATGGGACGTGTAGCGGAGTATTCTCTGATCAACTGTGCAGTAAATCCTCAGGCGGCCCGGGAACGT
>JAHZHF010000215.1 GCA_019420405.1 Clostridiales bacterium | reverse complement strand
GTGCACAAATTCAGAAGATGATATATGTGTAAGATGCATACGGAAACTCTGAAAATTATATTCAGCCTGTACTGAACACCGAAAAGGGACAGGGTAAATTGCGATTTGGGACGTAGTGAAAGTCAATTTTACTACGTCCCCGAAAGGAGAGAAGATGAACGGATACATCCATTCTACTGAAAGTTTCGGCTCCGTAGACGGCCCCGGAGTACGTTTTGTAATCTTTACAGCCGGATGTCCGATGCGCTGTCAGTTCTGCCACAATCCGGACACCTGGAATATGCAGGCAGGTGAAAGGAAGACAGCGGAGGAACTCATCCGCCAGGCGCTCCGCTATAAATCTTACTGGAAAGACGGCGGTGGAATCACCGTGAGCGGCGGAGAACCTCTGATGCAAATAGATTTTATGATCGAACTGTTCCGGCTGGCAAAGGAAAATGGCATCAACACGGCAATTGATACGAGCGGAGCGCCGTTTACACGGGAGGAGCCTTTCTTCGGAAAGTTTAATGAGCTGATGAAGTATACAGATCTGCTTCTTGTGGATATCAAGCACATAGATGGGGAGCAGCATAAGATACTGACCGGGCGCACGAATGAAAACATACTGGATATGGCCCGATATCTGTCCGAAATCGGGAAGCCGGTATGGATCAGACATGTGCTTGTTCCGGAACGAACGGACAATGATGAATATCTCAAGAAACTTAAAAATTTCGTACATGAGTTGAAAAATGTACAAAGAATCGAAATTCTTCCGTACCATACTTTTGGGGAATACAAGTGGAAAGAACTGGGGCTTGAGTATCCTCTGACCGGAATTGAACCTCCGGCAGCAGAGAGAGTGGAGAACGCAAAACAGATTCTGATCGGATAAGTTTAACTTATGCATTCCATTCAAAAACGGAATTGAAGCTTTTCTGTAAGGACTCTAATCATCACAAACTGACTCCACTGTACGGCAGCCTTTTCATATTTATCCGGAACCAGGCCGAAAACTTTGCATATTACAACAATGATAATCATAAAAGCGTAGGCGTGTATATTGGGGAAAATCTGGCTGATCAACACGCCTGCGGTGAAAAAGGCCATTGCGAAGAGCAGCCCGGTGCCCATGGCGGCCAGATCGGGATGTTCCTTTTCCTTTGGGCTGTCGGCTTCATCAGTCTGCATCAGACGGCCGTTCCCATTGAGAGATGGAAATGAATTCCCGGCTTTAGCGATCAGTGCGGCAATATAGAAATCCAAAAAACCGATCTCGTTCATGAAGGCGTCGCAGTTATCCGCCACACTTCCGGGAAGCAGCCCGAAAGTGGCCATTGCTGAGGAGACGAAAATACAGAACACTGCGCCGCCGAGATAAGAACGGATGACTGGGAGTTTGTTTCCAAGCAGGTTCAGCGCACTGCCAAGGATCATCATAATCGCCAGTGCTCCCACCATATTTTGGGGAAGGATTCCCTGTGCCGCTGCGAATAAAATCACTGCAGCAGCCAGAAGATACACGGGAAGAGACATTCCCATGATTGTAATTTTCCCGGATATTCCGTTCAGAATTGAGGACATGTTCCATGTCTGCACAGTTCGCATTACTTTTTCCATAACCATCCTCCTTCTTAAATCTTGCTGACGCCGCACCTTACGGCTGCCTCTGCAACTGCTTCTGCCACATGCTCTGCCACGCGGGAATCAAACGCGCCGGGGATGATATAATCCGCAGTAAGCTCCGTGTCGTCTATGATATCTGCAATCGCGTAAACAGCCGCGATTTTCATTTCTTCTGTAATATCCGTCGCCCTTGCGTTAAGCGCGCCCCGGAAGATGCCGGGGAATACCAGCACGTTATTAATCTGGTTCGGGAAATCCGACCGTCCTGTTGCAACGATCCTGGCACCGCCCTTCTTAGCTTCCTCGGGCATGATCTCCGGAGTGGGATTCGCCATGGCAAATACAATGGCGTCCCGTGCCATCGTGGCCACCATATACGCGGTGACAATTCCCGGGGCTGATACACCGATGAATACGTCTCTTCCCTTTAATGCATCCGGGAGTGAGCCATGAAGCTGCTGGGGATTCGTTTTCGCAGCCATCTCTGCCTGCGCCGGGTTCATCCATGTTTCGCCTTCCGCGAAGATTCCATTTTTGTCAACGAGAATGATATCCTTTGCGCCGACCAGTCCTGCTTCTGATCGGGCAAAATGAGATCGTCAGCCGGATCGACTATGAGACCGGAGGGCGGCCGAGGACAGAGTACTGTATGAATACTGTATGAAGGCGGGCTGATGGACAGCCCGCCGGAGGAGAATCCTGCTTTGCAGGATTTAAACGGTAACCGAACCGCAGCAGTTAAAATCCGTGTCGATATAATGGGCAATCACCCGGGCTTTCAGATTCCTCGTCTTACATAGGGAAGAATCTGTACTGCACGATACAGGCGAGAAAGTGTCGTCGGGCAGTACAAATTTGATGCACTTTACAAGGACATCCCGGCAGGACGGATAGCTGTGGGCGGGGATGGTGAGCGTCTTCATTCCCCGCTGGTGCTCAGTCCCGTGGCAGTCCGCTTCGCTTAAGATGATGGCGAGCGCGATCCGCTTATTCGGGCAGACATTTTTGAGCGTTACATTCAGTTCTACAATACGCCCCTGGGATTCCAGATATATGTCTCCGAGATCAACGACAGCGAAATCCTGACATCCGCTGACGGAGAAGCTGACGGGGACGGGGCATGGCTCCGGGGTGACGGCTGTCCCGCAGTCCACCTTGACAGATGGGGAAGGAAATGTGACCGCGTTGCCCTCGGAATCAGAGTATAGAATGGACTGGTTGACCGGTTTTGTGCCGGAATCAGTCCCGATGTGCTTTACATAAAATTCCAGGGAGGCGCCTTCGTTTCCCGATACGCCAAGTTCCGGGATTTTCCACTGCAGGGAGACGGCGTTTACAGCCATCGCGGTACCTCTGGCCGGAGGGATGATGCTTGTGATGATAAAGTCGGAGGTGACAATCTCATCAATCACGATATTTGTGGCGCCCGGCTTGGAGATGTTGGCCGCCAGATCCGCAAACAGATCCTCGAGTTCCGCATCATCGGGCGTGACTGCAACGTGAGAAGCATCCGGATCGGTGGCCCAGTCGTTGAGCTCGCTGATATCTATTCCATCAGAACCGATAAGCCCGATGCAGTATATTACAATTCCTGCTGCCCGGGCAGCAGCCGCCACTGGTGCGGGCGGGGGTCCGGCTGTTGTTTTCCCGTCCGTAAACATAACGATTACTTTAGCGTTTGAGGACGCGGGGTTAAAGAGTTCCACGGCTTTTGTAAATGCATCCGCATGATTGGTTGATCCGCCTGCCGTCAGAGCGCCTACGGCTGCTTTCAGATCGGCAACGGAGGTGATGAGCTGTGTATCGGCGGACGCACTCTCTGCAAAGCTGACGATACCGATGCGGCTGCCGGAGCCGATGGTGCCGTCCTGCGTTCCGTCCGTGGCTTCATCAATGATGTCGATAAAAGTGTCCGCCCCGGCTTTCATGTTCGTAAGAGGGCTTCCGGCCATGCTGCCGGAGCGGTCCAGAACGAGGACGATGTCCGTCGGGTTGGAAGAGATATCGGGTGCAGCCGAAAGGGCGAGGGTTATCTTGAGTGACCCGTCGCAGGTGATCTGCGAGACGTCAATTTCTTTGTTAGAATTTGTAATACCCATTGTATTACCTCCATATATTATTAGTTTGGGAAGATGCATCTTCTTTTATCAAAATATGCATCGGGAGGGGAAAAGTTGTGACAGAGTCCGGGAGTTCACGAAGTAACAGTTCAGCCCTATGGCTGAACTGTTACTTCGCGAAACGGAAAATAGCAGCCGGATATTGACAAGCCGCCAAAAGCTACAGTATAGTTTTTAAGTGTAAAAAAGAGTATCGTTTATTTAAAAAAGATTTATAAGGGAGGAGACTGTTTTATGTATAACCTGCAGCTTGAGACATTTATTGTTGTGGCAGATCTGGGCAGCTTTAACAGGGCGGCGGAAGCGCTTTATATCACTCCGCCTGCGGTGACGAAGCAGATCAACCTCCTTGAAAAGGATCTTGGCCTGAAACTGTTTGTCCGCACGCACAGGGGGCTGAGCCTGACGGAAGCGGGGAAATCATTGTACAAAGATGCAAAATATATCATCCAGTACTGTAAGGAATCCGTGGAGAGGGCGAAGAAGGCCATGCAGGAGAAGGACAATATCATCCGGATCGGAACCTCGCCCATGACCCCGGCGGCGCCTCTCGTGCGCCAGTGGTCCACGGTGCAGAAGGATTATCCGGATATAAAGCTCCAGATTATTCCATATATGAACAGCCTGGAAAATGCGCGTGAGATTTTAAAAAATCTCGGGAGCAATATCGACGTTGTGGCGGGGATCTTTGACGAGACGATGTTAAAGCTGCGCCAGTGCGCCGGGATGGAGCTGTCCAGACAGCGGATCTGCTGCGCGGTTTCTGTCAATCACCGTCTGGCGGAGAAAGAGAGGCTGACCTTTCAGGATCTCTATGGGGAGAATTTCCTTATGATGCACAGGGGATGGAGCAATTATGTGGATGAATTGAGAGATGAGATCTGGAAGAATCATCCGCAGATCCATGTGGTGGACTTTGACGTCTACAGTATGGAGATATTTAATCAGTGTGAAAACAGCAATGATATCCTGATGGCGGTGGAGAACTGGAGCGACGCTCATCTGCTGCTGAAACTGATCCCGGCAGAGTGGGACTATACGATACCTTATGGAATTCTCTATTCCCAGGAACCGACGGATCTGGTGAAGCGGTTCCTGAAAGGGATGAAAAAGGCAAAAGAGATACAGGCAGAAGGAGCTGAAAAATGAGAAATACAAAACGGAGTATACAGGTGGTTATACGAAGGAGTGTTCCTGCAGTTCTGTGTGCGTTCGGGCTGACTGCCTGCTCAGCGCAGGGAGCGGAAGGGATGCGGTATGGAGCGGAGGATGCTGCAGAGAAGGAATTCTTCGCCATGGACACCTATATGACCTTCACCGCATATGGAAAGGGCGCGGAAGAGGCGCTTGACCAGGCCCGGGAGGAGATACGGACGCTGGAGAGTGCATGGTCCGTGACGGATGAAGAGAGCGAGATCTGGCAGGTGAATCACAGTGAAGGAAATCCGGTGACACTCAGCGATGATACGGCGGCTGTCGTGCAGTTCGCACTGGATATGGCGGCGAAGACGGACGGGGCGCTGGAGCCCACGATCTATCCTGTCCTGTCCGCCGGGGGCTTTACGACAGATGAAAACCGCATCCCCG
>JAHZHF010000214.1 GCA_019420405.1 Clostridiales bacterium | reverse complement strand
TTCATCAGAATACGATTTCCAAAACATCCCGCCCCGCTTCCGGACGTTTCAGAAGAAAAGTGTTATTGAACTAAATCGCTGATGTACCAAATAAATAAACTGTTACAAAAATGCAGAAAAATAAGAAAAAATCTATTGATTATTTGCAAAAAAAACTATATTATATACTTATTGAATTCTATCGTTCAATATAAGGGATGTATAAGAAATTAATAAGACGACAAAGGAGGAAATACTCTTGTTAGAAATTAAAACCAATGAATCAGAAGCGGCCGCAAGAATAATTGTTGTCGGAGTCGGCGGAGGCGGTAATAACGCTGTGAACCGCATGATCGACGAGCAGATCGCGGGCGTGGAATTTATCGCAGTGAATACAGACAAGCAGGCGCTGCAGCTCTGTAAGGCACCGACACTGATGCAGATCGGTGAGAAACTTACAAAAGGACTGGGCGCGGGAGCACAGCCGGAAGTAGGAGAGAAAGCGGCAGAGGAAAGTTCAGAAGAGATTTCAGCAGCACTCAAGGGTGCGGATATGGTATTCGTCACCTGCGGTATGGGCGGCGGAACAGGTACGGGAGCAGCTCCGGTTATCGCACGTATTGCGAAGGAGCAGGGAGCCCTGACAGTCGGCGTAGTTACAAAGCCGTTCCGTTTTGAGTCCAAGACAAGAATGCAGAACGCTCTTACAGGAATAGATAAATTAAAAGAAAATGTAGATACGATCATCGTTATCCCGAATGATAAGCTTCTTGAGGTAGTTGACAGACGCACTACCATGCCGGAAGCTCTTAAGAAGGCTGACGAGGTTTTACAGCAGGGTATCCAGGGTATCACTGACCTGATTAATGTTCCGTCTCTGATCAACCTTGACTTTGCGGATATCCAGACTGTTATGAAGGACAAGGGTATCGCACATATCGGAATCGGCTCCGGACGCGGCGACGATAAGGCTCTGGAGGCTGTTAAAGAAGCTGTTGCCAGCCCGCTGCTTGAGACGACGATCCAGGGTGCATCCAATGTCATTGTCAATGTATCCGGAGATATCACTCTTATGGATGCTTCTGATGCGGCTGACTATGTACAGGAGCTGGCAGGAGAGAGCGCAAGCATTATCTTTGGTGCTATGTATGACGACACCAAGTCAGACGAATGTACGATCACTGTTATTGCAACCGGTTTACATAATGTAGGCGGAAGCGCTTCCAAGTTAAAGGCAAGACTTGAAGGACAGCAGAAAGTCGGTTCCATCCTTCCGTCAGGTGATTCACCGGTGAGAAGCAGACTGGACAATGAGAGCAGAACAGGAGCAGGCTCAGCGGCAAGACCGCAGGGAGGCACAATGCCGACACTGCAGCCGAGAACACCGTCCAGCAATGTGAAAGAGCAGTCCATCAAGATTCCGGATTTCTTTAAGAGATAGGAAGAGGAGATATAAGCTGAATAAGTAAGAGATAACAGACTCTGTGTGGAAGAATAATTCTGCACAGAGTTTCATTATTTTCAGGATTTTTTAAATTTCCATGTCGAAATATATTTCTTTTCATCTGTCATTATCTGACAAAATTCATCGGTTAACAGGCGATATAATAAGACCCGGATCGTTTCCGGAACAGAAAGAAGGTGGGACGTGTACTACGAACTGTACATAGATGTGTTTTTTCTTGAAAATCTTCTTATGGACAGTCTCATCCTTCTAGCAGTAAACCGTGCGCTTAGATGTGGTGCGTCCTACGGACGGGCATTTCTGGGCGGGGCGCTGGGGAGTGCGCTCACCTGTCTGACTCTGGTGTCGCTGTTTCCGCCCTGGGTAAAAAATATTTTATTTTATGCGGGGATCAGCAGCGCTATGCTGTGCGCCGGACTTGGGATCAAAACCAGAACCCGTTTTATACAGGGATTGATTCTGCTTTATGCGATGGCCGTGATTCTGGGAGGTGTGATGCAGCTTTTCAGACCGTATCTGCGGTATGTCAGCCTGTTTTACGCTGTGGCTGGGATGGGATATCTGATCCTTACCAGACTGTGGGAGTTTCTCGGAATATTCCATAATCAGCGGGAGAGGATTGTCTGCGTAACCCTTTATCCGGCTGACGGCAGAAAAGTGGATGTAAAGGCATTGTGGGATACGGGAAATGATTTGCGGGATTTTGTGACAGGACGACCGGTCAGCGTACTGGCGCCCGGACTGGCAGGGAAAATATCCGGTTCTCCGGAGGAAGAGAGAGGATTCCATCTGATCCCGTACCGCTGTGTCAGCGGGGAGTCTCTTATGAGGGTGTTCTGTATCGAGAAAATGTGTATTCATACACAGAAGACCCGGACTGGGGAAGAGTTGTGGATTTTTGATCCGGTGCTGGGAATTGGGGAGGATGCATTGTGCAGTGAAGAGGGGTATGACATGATTTTAAATCCGGAGCTGCTGGCGTAGAACTGGCAGAAAGACTCCGGAGTTCAGGGCCATACAACATCATACCGGAAATGTGAATAGTAACAACAAAAAAGGGCGGGCAGCGGCACTCTGTATCGGATTCTGCCCGGCAGGATAGAGGAGGAGAAAAGATGATAATGAAAACAGCCGTTCCACATCAGTTTAAACTGAGAGTGGTTCCGGATTTTAGAAGTCTGATATTCGGAGGAGGAAAAGAGATTCACTACATAGGAGGCACTGAGGTACTCCCTCCGCCGCTGGAAGGAGCGCGGGAGAGTGAAATGATTCAGAGTCTGGGAACCGAGCGTGACGAGGAGGCTAAAAAGACGTTGATTGAACATAATCTCCGGCTTGTAGTATATATCGCAAAGAAGTTCGACAACACAGGAGTAGGCGTGGAAGATCTGATCTCTATCGGGACGATCGGACTGATCAAGGCCATCAATACATTCAATCCGACAAAGAAGATCAAGCTCGCAACCTATGCGTCCCGATGTATTGAAAATGAGATTCTCATGTATCTCAGGAGGAACAGCAAGACAAAACTGGAAGTATCTATCGATGAGCCGCTGAATGTGGACTGGGATGGAAATGAACTGCTTCTGTCTGATATCCTCGGGACAGAGGAGGATACGATATACAGGGATCTGGAAAACGAAGCGGAGAGAAAACTTCTCGTGCGGGCATTAAACAAGCTGAACAGCCGGGAGAAGCTGATCGTCAGGATGCGGTTCGGGCTGGACAATCCGGAGGGAAGAGAAAAGACACAGAAAGAGGTGGCGGACCTGTTGGGAATTTCCCAGTCCTACATATCGAGGCTTGAGAAGAAAATCATGCAGAGATTAAAGCGGGAGATGGTTAAGTTTGAGTGAACTGTGATCCGGAAGGCGGACAGAATAGAATCCGCGCTTCCGTCACAGTAAGACTTTCAGGATGAAAATCAAAAATTGTGTTCGGAAATTATATTCAGAAAGAAATTACATATTGTAGTAGTGTGCGTAAAGCCCGCCTTTCTCAAGCAGCATTTCGTGTGTTCCTCGTTCGGCGATACCATCCTCGGTGATCACGATGATCTCATCGGCGTTCCGGATGGTAGACAGCCGGTGAGCGATAGTGATGGTAGTGCGGTCTTTGGAAAGTTCCTCCAAACTTTGTTGTATCCAGCGTTCGCTCTCGTTGTCCAGGGCGCTGGTGGCCTCGTCGAGTATGAGGATGGGCGGGTTCTTCAAAAATACGCGTGCAATGGAGATGCGCTGCTTCTGGCCTCCTGAGAGTCTTGCTCCACGTTCGCCCACGTAGGTGTCGTAACCGTCCGGAAGCTCCTGAATGAATTCGTGGATATTGGCGCGTTTTGCAGCTTCGATGATTTCTTCCATAGGCGCGCCGGGTTTTCCGTAGGCGATGTTATCCCGGATTGTTCCGGCGAAGAGATAGACGTCCTGCTGCACCATACCGATCTGGCTCCGCAGACTCTTGAGGTCAAGAGTGCGGACGTCCTTCCCGTCGATGGTGATCTTTCCGCCAGTCACATCATAGAACCGGGGAAGCAGGGAGCAGATCGTAGTCTTTCCGCTTCCGGACGGGCCAACGAGTGCGATGGACTTACCTGCGGGGATCTCAAAGGATACGTGGGAGAGCACCGGAGTATCGTCGTCGCTGTAGTGGAAAGAAACATCCTCATAGCAGACGCGGCCTTTCACATTTTCAAGAGGTTTGGCATCCGGCGCGTTTACGATCTCCGGCTCCGTTTCCATCACGTCCAGGAAGCGGCGGAATCCGGCAAGCCCTTTCTGCATCATTTCGATCAGTTCCACAAGGATCTGAATCGGGCTGATAAAAATACCGATATACAGAGCATACATGGCCAGGTCGCCGGCGTTCATCAGTCCTTTCGCGATCAGATATCCGCCGAACACTAAAGTGACAAGATACATCATGCCCTGGAAAAACAGGTTCCAGCCCATGAAACTGCCCATGCATTTGTAGTTGTTTTTCTTCGAAATCAGAAATGCATGGTTGCTCTTTTTAAATTTCTCGCGCTCGATGTCCTCATTTGCAAAAGACTGCACTACCCGGATGCCGCCGAGCGTATCCTGCAGGCTGGAATTCACATCCCCGATCTTCCTGCGGTTTTCCATAAATGTCTCCTGCATCCGGCCGTTCTGACGGATGGAGAAGATGAGCATACACAGGACGAGAACCAGCATCGGAAGTGCGAGCCTCCAGTTGATCAGGAAAAGGAAGACAAAGGAGCCGATGATTTTCACAAGAGAGATAAAGAGGTTCTCCGGTCCGTGATGAGCAAATTCGGCGATGTCAAACAGGTCGGAGACAAGCTTGCTCATCATCTGTCCCGAGTTATTTTTACTGTAATAAGAAAAGGACAGCTTCTCATAGTGGTCAAAAAGCTGCTGGCGCATATCCCTCTCCATATTTGCGCCCATCATATGACCCTGGTAGCTGACATAATATTTGCAGAGACTCTGGACAATATACATAACGAGAAGAGCCGCTGCGATCAGAGGCAGGGCGTGAAGAATAGTGCTGCTGTCCCGGGTGAACAGCGTACCGGTCATTGTGCGCAGAATCTGTGGGTACGCCAGATCCACAATACTGATGAAAGCGGCGCAGAGAAGGTCAATAAAAAAGACCGCTTTATACGGCGCATAATAATCAATAAATTTTCGTAACGTGTGCATGATATTCTCCTTTCTGTCCGGATACGTCTTCAATCTTAGCACATGAAAGACGGATTGACAACTGTTCAGCTATTTAGTTCAATAACTCACGTATGAAAAACGTCCGAAAACAGGGAAGATTCTCAAACATATTCTGCGGGAATGAAGGACGGCTCCGTGCTTCGCTCCAGGGAATAAGGGAAACTACAAAGTACCGGATA
>JAHZHF010000213.1 GCA_019420405.1 Clostridiales bacterium | reverse complement strand
CTGCAAACTTCTCGCTCTCCGTCTTTCTTCCCGCAACAACCGGGATCGCAAGGTCTTCCTCCACGAAATCTTTATATACTTTCCACATCATCTTTGTCCGCTCTTCCGCTTCCTCATAAGTCGCGTGGATCGTATGTCCCTCCTGCCAGAGGAACTCTCTGGAACGAAGGAACGGCCTCGTCGTCTTCTCCCAGCGAAGCACGGAACACCACTGATTCCAAACCTTCGGCAGATCACGGTAGGACTGCACCGTCTTGCTCCACACATCGCAGAACAGAGTCTCAGAGGTAGGACGGATACAGAAGCGTTCCTGAAGCTGCTCCATTCCTCCGTGTGTCACCCATGCTACTTCCGGAGCAAATCCTTCAATATGATCCTTCTCCTTCTGAAGCAGGCTTTCCGGAATCAGCACCGGAAGATATACATTCTCTACTCCCGTATCTTTGAAACGTTTGTCAAGATCCGCCTGAATATTCTCCCAGAGCGCATACCCGTTCGGCAGATAATTCAGGCATCCCTTAACTCCTGAATAATCACACAGTTTTGCTTCGCGTACAACATCCGTGTACCACTGCGCAAAGTCTTCGTCTCTTGACGTAATCGACTGTACCAGTTTCTTTTCCTTTGCCATCTTTCCTTCTCCTTTTCTCTCAAGCTCTCAGCCTTTCAGACGCGGTATTTCCACCGCGCCTCCCCTTCACATGCGGCAGCTCGATTCCGCGGCTGCGGCATTTCCGCCGCATGTTCAGATTTAAAAAACACAACGCCGGGAGATCTGATCCCCCGTAAAACAAGGGACCGGTTCTCCCGGCGGTACCACCCTAATTAACAATATATCCTGGCCTTAAAGCCCTGATTCATATACTGCTCACTCTTCTGTCCATAACGCAGATCTGCGCCGCACTTTCATGCGGAAGCTCCCGGGCCGGTTCTATCGGTTCCTGCAGGAGCTTTCACCAGCCCGCTCCCTCTCTGAGGCATTCCCCGGATATACTAATCCCGTTCATCGCTTTTCGTAACTGTGATTCTAAACGAAAATGTCAACTGTGTCAAGACAGTGTCACTTAAAAACCTCTTCATCAAACAGCGGGGTGGAGAAATATCTCTCCGCCGTATCCGGAAGCACTGTCACAACAGTCTTCCCTTCCCCGAGCTTCTTCGCCAGCTTCAGGGCTGCCGCCACATTAGTTCCCGATGAGATCCCGCACATAATCCCTTCCTTTGACGCCAGATCCCGGGATACACGGATCGCCTCCTCGTCAGTCACAATACAGATATCGTCATAAATGTTCCTATTTAAAATCTCCGGAATCACGCCGTCTCCAATCCCCATTTGAAGATGAGTTCCGATGGAACCGCCTGAGAGAATCGCCGCATGTTCCGGCTCTACCGCCCAGATCTCCATATCCGGGTTCTTCTCCCTCAGCACTTCTCCGATCCCGGTAATAGTTCCCCCGGTTCCGATCCCGGAGCAGAAACCATCGATCCTGCAGTCCGCCTGTTCAAGAATCTCAAGCGCAGTCTGGCTTCTGTGCACTGCCGGGTTGGCCGGATTCTCAAACTGCTGCGGAACAAAAACATTAGGATCTTCCTTAGCCATCCGAAGGGCCGTATTTAAACACTCCTCAATACATGCTCCGATATTTCCGGCATCGTGAATCAGAATCACTTCTGCTCCGTAATGCCGCACCAGCTTCCTTCTCTCCTCGCTCACCGAATCAGGCATAATGATCTTTGTCTTATAGCCGCGCACCGCACCTACAAGCGCCAGACCGATCCCCTGATTGCCGCTTGTAGGCTCAACGATGATCGTATTCTCGTTAATCAGCCCTTTTTCTTCTGCGTCGCGAATCATATTATATGCGGTCCTCGTCTTGATCGAACCGCCCACGTTAAGTCCTTCAAATTTCACAAGGATCTGAGCGCTTCCCTTCTCCGCCATGCGCTCCAGACGGATCAGGGGAGTATTTCCCATAGCTTCAAGAATATTATTATAAATCACTGTCGTTTCCACGCCTTTCCAAAAAACCAATTGCATTTAACCTTATTATTATATTCCTTCATTTCAAAGAACTCAACTGGTTTTCAGAAATTTTCAGCTATGAACCTGACAAAAACATATCTTACCCTGGACTTATGCGGCTTCCTAAGATATAATAAAACTCGCTCACGTCTGGCGGCGACATCTTTACTGACGCAGCACTCTCACACCGCCGGACATATACATACAGCATTTGTTCCCACTCGGATGCTGTATCGCATCTATTAAACGTAACAGTTCAGCCGCATAGCTGAAACGATACAGTCGATGAAAGAGAGGAAGAAAAATGTTTGCACAATTTATCAACTCACTGAGCGATCTGCTCTACACCTATATCCTGATCATCCTTCTGCTTGGTACAGGTATTTATTTTACGATTCGGACGCGTTTCGTGCAGTTCCGCATGTTCCGCGAGTCCATTCGTGTTGTGCTGGAGCCAAAGGATGACGAAAACGGGCTTTCATCCTTCCAGGCGCTGATGGTATCCACCGCGTCCCGCGTCGGTACCGGAAATATTGCAGGTATCTCCACCGCGATCTGTCTCGGTGGTCCGGGCGCAGTGTTCTGGATGTGGCTTACTGCCATCCTCGGAAGCGCCTCCGCTTTTGTGGAAAGCACACTGGCTCAGATCTATAAGCACCGTGCGGAAGATGGAAGCTGCTACGGCGGTCCCGCTTACTACATCCAGGCAGTCCTAAAGAAGCGCTGGCTGGGCGCCCTCTTTGCCGTATTTCTTATTCTGACCTATATGGTTGGCTTTAATATGGTTGCTTCCTTCAATATCACAGACACGTTCCGGGCTTACAGCTTCTTCCAGGAAGGAACCACCCCGGTGGTCATCGGCGCAATCCTGGCTGTAATTTTCTGCATCTGCATTTTCGGAGGCAGCCGCCAGATCTCAAAAGTGACAGAAATTCTCGTTCCGCTGATGGGGATCTTTTATCTGGCTGTCGCGCTTTTTATCGTAGTCACCCACTTTACTCTGATTCCGAAAATGTTTGCGGATATCTTTTCGAACGCTTTTGATATCCGGGCGATCTTCGGCGGATTCACCGGTTCCTGTGTGATGCACGGAATTAAACGCGGCCTCTTCTCCAACGAAGCAGGCGTCGGTTCCGCTCCGAACGCAGCAGCGAGCGCGTCCGTCTCTCACCCGGTGAAACAGGGACTTGTACAGATGCTCTCTGTCTTTATCGACACACTGCTCATCTGTACCGCTACCGCATTCATGCTGCTCTGCTCCGGCGTTGCCCCCAGCGAACAGCTTAAGGGAATGCCCTGGGTACAGGCAGCGGCTACAGAAGCTCTCGGCGGCTTCGGCACTACATTTATCACCGTCGCGCTGTTCCTTTTTGCGTTTACAACTCTGATCGGGAATTTCTTCTACGCTGAGATGGGACTCAGATATCTGTGCGGCAGAAATCCGGGCAAATATGTAATGACCGCCTTTCGCCTTCTCGCCACAGTGATCGTTTTCGGAGGTTCATTAATGGAATTCAGCGTGGCCTGGAGTACCGCCGATGTGATCATGGGCTGCCTGGCCCTGATTAACCTGCCTGTTATCATCATCCTCGGCAAACCGGCAATTCATTGTCTGCAGGACTATATCAAACAGAAACGCGCAGGGAAAAATCCGGTGTTCAAAGCACAGGATATCAGCCTGAAGGATAAGACCGACTTCTGGCAGTGAAATTCCGTTCCACAGAAGAGCAAAAAAAATAAAAACCTGGATAGTGGCATTTTACCATTGTCCGGGTTTTATTTTTTCGTAACAGTTCAGCCCTATGAGCTGAGCGCCCGTATATGAGTAAAACAGCGGCGGTAGCCGCAATAAGCACGAAGTGCGGTTTTACGAATGGCGCGGGCTGAACTGTTATATTTTTTCTTGAACTCTATTGCAAAACCTGATTTTGCTCAGTCTAGAGTCGCGCTCCGGCAGATTCCGTCCTCCCCGCTTTCTTCTGCGCCTTCTGACTTTCCGGACATTTTCTCCTGATCGCGGAACTGGATCTCCCCAGTCTCCGCGTTCATGCCGTCCACAATCGCCAGAGATTCAAGCTGGTATCCCAGGTTGCGGATGATCCTTCCGCCCGACTGGAACCCTTTCTCAATCGCGATACCGATTCCTTCCACTGTGGCGCCTGATGACTGCACAATCTGAAGCAATCCCTGAAGCGCGCATCCATTTGCCAGGAAATCGTCAATAATCAGCACATGGTCAGCCGGTGTCAGGAACTTCTGGGCCACAATCACGTGGTTAATACATTTGTGTGTAAAAGACTCCACTTCCGCCACATACATATCCCCATCCAGGTTAATACTCTGCGACTTTTTGGCAAACACAACCGGAACACCGAAGTGCTGGGCAACCACGCAGGCGATACCGATTCCCGACGCTTCGATCGTCAATATCTTATTAATCGGTTTTCCCGCGAATCTTCTCTTGAACTCAGCTCCCATCTGATCCAGCAGCTCAATATCCATCTGATGATTCAGAAAACTGTCAACCTTCAGCACATTTCCTTCTTTTACTACTCCATCTTTCACAATTCGTTCTTCTAAAAAGTTCATCTTCTACTCCTCTTCCTATACAGGATTACCATCTGCATGATTATCGTCAGTGGTACTGTTTTCTTCAAGAACCCGAAATACTCTGCGCAGTATGTATGAATTGATCCAGGCGATCAGCGCTCCTCCAATCAACAGCCAGAGGGGAAGGGCAAACGCCAGCGTCATTGTACTCCACAGTGATACGATAACCGCCGCCACAATCACCAGAACCATCAAAAATGTATACGGCAGACGTGCTACGGTCAAGATCAGCGCATTCTTAAGCGCAGCTCCAATCGTATTCTCATACCTTGCAATCAGCGGGAACACATAGATCGTCACTGAGAGCAGAATAAAACCCACAGCAAGGAAAATCACCCGCATAACCAGCCCGGTCGTCCCCGCCATTATTCCGGATACCCGGAAATCCACAAACCACACAATCCATAATGCAAGCAGGATGAGCCAGCTGATTGTTCCCTGCTTAAAATTCATCTTAAATGATTTGAAGAACCCCCGGAAGATATATCCCTCTTCATTCTTAACCATTTTCAGCATGACCGTATACAGCGCTGTCGTTGACGCCCCGATCGTAACAATCGGGATACAGCATACAAGCCACATAATATTCAGGCAGACCATGTCACAGATTTTGGAGAGGGCACGGACCACAACATTATCAGTGATGTCAAACTTCATACTTATTTCCGCTCCTTCTGATAAATTTCTTACAGTATAGCACAGAGCCCGCTTCGA
>JAHZHF010000212.1 GCA_019420405.1 Clostridiales bacterium | reverse complement strand
CCCCTCGCCATCCTCCATCCCCGCAGAATTTTTCTCGAAATAGGGCTGTTTTCTGGGCTTTACAATCCGGAAGTTAATGAATATATAGCTGCTATTTCGTCAGCAGCATCATTATTTCATTACTTCTCTGTACAAACGCCGTCATCTCTTCCGGATTCAGCGGCTTATGCGCCAGCATCGCCAGATCGTAGAGCTGTTTGCAGATGATCGGCACGTTTTTGCTTCTCTTATGCTCCACGAGGAACTTCACAAGCGGATGATTTGCGTTGAGCACCAGTGTAGCCTGGCTTCCGAACATGGACGGATCCATGCCTCCCATGCCGTACATCTTCATCATCTCTGCCATACGGCGGTCCTGCTCGGAAAGAACGGCCATGGACGCTACCTTGTCGTCTTTGAGCTTCTCCACCTTCACGTTAAGCTTATCGTTGTTAAGCTCCTTGCGGAAGATCTCAACCAGGCTGTCAGAAGTCTTCTGGAAGGCTTCCTTTTCATCCTCAGCGACCTCGTCTTTCAGCGAGTCATGCACATCCGCATCGATTCTCAGGAACTGCACATCAGGATGCTTCTGCTCCAGATAAGTCACAAATGCAGAATCAATATTGTGCGTCAGGATGACCGCATCCTGGCCCTGAGCCTTAAACATATTGATATACTGGCTCTGCTGGATCTCATCGGTCACATAGTAGATACTGGTCTTTTCTTCCTCTTTCTTCTCCTCGTCAGCTTTCTCTCCGTCAGCCGCAGCGCCTTCTCCTGACGAAGCCGCCTCATCTGAACCGGATGTTTCCGAAGCGGCCTCTGCTGCCTCATCCGCTGTTCCTTTGCTCTCTGCGATGATATCCTCCAGCGTCAGATACTTATGCTCCAGATTCTTATAAATCATAGAATCCTTCATCTTCTCGCCGAATTTCTCATCTTTCAGGCAGCCGAACTTGATGAACGGGCTGATGTCATCCCAGTATTTCTCGTAATTTTCCCTGTCAGTCTTAAACATTCCCGTCAGTTTATCCGCAACCTTCTTGGAAATATAATCGGCAACCTTGTTTACAAATCCGTCGTTCTGCAGTGCGCTTCGGGATACGTTCAGCGGCAGATCCGGACAGTCGATCACTCCCTTTAATACCATCAGGAATTCCGGAATTACTTCTTTAATATTATCCGCGATGAACACCTGATTGTTATACAGCTTAATCGTACCTTCAATGGACTCGTACTCCATGTTGATCTTCGGGAAATAAAGGATTCCCTTTAAGTTAAACGGATAGTCCATGTTCAGGTGAATCCAGAACAGCGGCTCTTTATAATCCATGAACACCTTGCGGTAAAAATCAATATACTCGTCCTTCGTGCACTCGCTCGGATTCTTACCCCAGAGCGGATGCGGATCATTGACCGGAACCGGGCGTTTCAGAATCTTTACTTTTTTCTTCAGCTCAGCTTTCTCTCCGTCCTGATCCTCGCCGTCCTTCTCGTCCGCTTTTGCCGGCTCTTCCTCAATATGCTCGACCACTGTATCCGTATCAAGCAGATCTTCCTCGTTGATCGTCTCATATTCCGGCTCTGCATTAGCCTTGGAGAGATAAATCTCAACCGGCATAAAGGAGCAGTAGCGCTCCAGCACTTCCCTTGCGCGATACTCATTCGCAAACTCCAGGCTGTCTTCATTTAAGAACAGGGTAATCTCTGATCCGACCGTAGTCTTGTTTCCATCCTGCATCTCGTATTCCGTACCGCCCTGACTGGACCAGTGAACCGGAGCAGCGCCTTCCTTATAAGAAAGCGTATCAATCTGCACCTCATCAGCTACCATGAATGCAGAGTAAAATCCCAGTCCGAAGTGACCGATCATATCATCCTCTGTCGTCTTATCTTTATATTTCTCGAGGAACTGTGTCGCTCCGGAAAATGCAATCTGCGTAATATACTCTTCTACTTCGTCCGCAGTCATTCCGAGACCGTTGTCGATGAATTTCATCGTCTTCTCTCCCGGATTGACGATCACTTCGATCTTCGGCTTATACCCTTCCGGAAGCTCATATTCGCCCATCATATCCAGCTTTTTCAGCTTTGTGATCGCGTCACATCCGTTGGAAACCAGCTCACGTACAAAAATATCATGATCTGAATATACCCATTTCTTTATAATCGGAAATATATTCTCGCTGTCAATCGATAAATTACCTTTTTTAACTGCCATATTGAACACTCCTTTTCAAAATCCGCCGGACAGCCCGACGCTGCCCTCACCGTCTAAAAGACATTCTAGTACAGCAAATATCAAAAGTCAATAGAAAATTAGCACTCTTTTGGAGCGAGTGCTAATAACTATTTCAATCCAGACAGTTTTTCCAATGCACGATCAATGACAGGTGCAGCAAAATCCACCGCATTCTCCTTCTCCGCCAGACGCATGATCCTTCTGAGCACGTCTTCAAACCCGGAATATATTTCCACAGGATTTAACAGTATTTTCCCGACGACCTTTTTGTAAAAACTGCTGACTTTCCAGGCAGAATCCGTATTTTCCGAATACTTCCTGCCATCTTCTCCAAGCGCAAGTTTAAGCATTGCCGCCATGAACACTGCCCGGCGCCCACTTCTCCCCGCTGCTTCATGGGAATACATGCGGTAGTCCTCATCCGTTTTCCGGATTTCACAAATCATTCTGAAACTCTCTTTTGTCAGCTCCTCTTTCTGCAAAAGTTCCCGGTTAAACTTCCACAGCGGTCGAATCGCAATCTCTGTCCCTGCCATTCTTCCTTTTTTCTCCGGCTGCTCCGTCCGCTTTACTTCCACATCCTCCCAAAGAAACATCATATTAATATACAGTGCAAACAGCTTCCGGTCCCATGCTACAGTATATCTGGCCGAACTTCCCAGCAGTTCATTCAGCTTTTCTTCCGTACAGTTTTTCAGGAGACTGAGCGACAGATCCCAATAGTCTTTTGTAAACGAGTATCTTTTCCCATTAAAACGGTACGGGACAAGAACAAAATCGCCGATTGTTCCGGACGCCTCTGTGAGTTCTCCAAAGATCTCCTCCAGCAGTTCTTCTGTAGATATCTCCCCGTTTCTGTCTTCTCCGGCTTTTTCAAGGTCAATCAGTTCTTTTATATCCCAGACAGAACATTTCCGGCCCAGCCTGCCCTGCATATAATCATCCAGACTGGTCGCCGCCGTATGCATCGTGTCCGGACCAAACTCCAGTTCTGTCAGTCTTCCATAGACTTCCTTCGTATGCACCCGTCTGTCCGTCTTTCTCCAGGGCAGCAGAGTCTGCCACATTTCTATGCTCAACTCACAGGTGCCGTTAGATCCGTCACAATCGAACGGGCGAAACGGTTTGATATCGCCTGTTTTATATTTCAGGAAATTTATCAGACGGCTCTGCCCAACTTCCACATATGGCATCTTTATATCCTTCGTATTATAATAGCCTGGCATCAGCCTTTTAAAGTCAAGCCGCTCCGGTTCTTCCAGTTTCAGAAATTCTTTCACATTTGTGATGTAAAGCGGTGTTTCCATTTTTCTTTCCACTGGTATATCCTCCTGATTTTTAAGCGGATAGATATACCGCACCAGAATATCCGGCTCTTCCTGAGGCTCAAGCCACTCCGGATGCTCCGACAGATTTCTCACAAAATCTCTGTTCCACAGAGCCGCATCCTCCCTCGGATATCTTCCATCTTTATCGTACATTGTAAGTTCGCAGTTGTCGTTATGCACTTCAACAAGGATTCTAAGTCCGGTCTCTTCATAAAACTTCTGCATCTTCTCCCGGTCGAACCCTTCCGGGATCAATTCCAGAAGCTCCTTCACGCCGGAAACACCGATATTCCTCCTCAGTTCCAAAAATCTCAGTCCATCATCCTCCCTCAGATTACAGCCAAGATAATCTTCTACACGCCTCATGTTATTAATTACAATTGTTTTCTTCGGAAAATTCATCATAAAAACACCTCTCTCAATTAATCTGACGCCCCTCGGAATGTTAATGCCGCTTCCTGCTCACCACCTTCCCTGTATATCGATTTTCCGATTTGTCGTCTTCATATATAGAGTGTTTTTATTACGGTGTGTTTTCGCACCTTTTTCACAGATTCTCCAATGCCTTTTCCAATCTTTTCCTGATCTCCGCTTTCACCCAGCCTGCTCCCTGAAAGTCTTCCTCAATTATGATCCTGTCCGCATACTTCACTGCCCATTCCACAAAAAAATCTTCCGGGCATCTCACTGTGAAAACCTTATTTTTTACAGTACAGCACTCAGAATTAAACGTCCGGTATATGAACGAATAGTCATTTACATCCCGTACCCGGAAGCGAATCGGTTCTATCCGCTCTTCAAATGTCCCCAGATGCCTGTAACAGGTCTGTTTCTTCCACAGATCCTGATACATAATGCCCTCCACAGCGTCCCATCGCGCAAAGCGGATATATTTCCCCCGTGAAATGTTTTTCAACCTTGTATACACATGCCTCAGTGAAGAAATGTATTCCAGATCAAAGAGCCTGACCGTATTTTTCATCTTCTCTCCGGTGGAGAAATCCCACAGGCCAAGGAGGAAAAATCTGCCTCCGTAGCTTACAATATAATACGGCGTCACAACACAGCCCGCCCGCTGCGTTCTCCATCTTCCCTTTTCATCTACACAGTCCAGATCAAACTTCACCTTCCTCCCCTTAGCAATGGCGTGCTGAAGGAAGGAAAGGTCACGGGACACATCTCTTTGCGCTGCACTCCTATATTCCCGAATATGAGCCTTCCTTTCGCGGCACTTCCGTTCCGGATCATCCCCCACGTTTTCCCATGCCAGCTCGCCGCGCAGCCGGGCCGTCAGGCTGTCTCTCTGATCCGGAGTCCATCTGTCCGAACACTGGATCACCTCGCACAGAGCCTCAAGTTCTTCCTCCGTGACAGCGTGTCTGTAATATATCTTCCCGTTCTTCGTTCTGTCCTTCGGACTCCCGTATCCGGGAAAGACAATTTTCCACTGGTCCTCCCCGTAACATTCGCCATTTTTATCCTTATTCAGCGCATCCGCAATTCCGTAAAGCCTCCGAGTAAATGTATTCTTATACCCCAGACATTCATCTGTGCCCAGCTTCTCCACAGCAAGCGCTCTTAACTGTCTCTGCGAGAGCGGCTGGCTTTCATCTGTGTATCTCTTAATCAGCTCCAGCAGCCGTACCACCGAAGCCGCCTCTCCATTACCTGCCGGCATAGTCTTCCCTCCTGATCTGCGATATTTCTCCCATCATACACCAGGCTTCTTCTTTTGAAAAGTATCCGTTCAGCAGCTATTTAGTTCACTAACGTCCTTTTGCAAAACATCCGAAAACAGGGGCGATT
>JAHZHF010000211.1 GCA_019420405.1 Clostridiales bacterium | reverse complement strand
AACCAGACCGGAAATGAAAAGTGCATGTACTGCGCGCCGAAATGCCGCAGAATCCCGATCATGACATACCCTGCCGCCGTGCCGGCTGTAAGCGTGATCAAAAGGTTGCCCCCGGCAAGTACAAGCCCCTCCAGCCGCAGCATCCGCGAAAGCTGCTTTTTCGTCATGCCCACGGACTGGAGCATGGCAAACTCGTGATCCCTGGTCAGAAAACAATGGTCCACATAGACTCCACCTCCTGCATATGCCCGCTTAAACTTGCCATGGACAGATAGGGATATTCCTCGATCAGTTCCTCCAGCTGATCCCCGGCCGCATCCTCCCTCTCCCGGTCCGTGCGGATCACCAGCTCTTCTGTCAAATCCAGATCTCCCAGCATTTCCCGAAGTACTTTGTCCGCAAGCAGAAATTCCGTCCCGGTATCCCCGGGCTCCACATTGAAATCATCCTTGTCAATCACGGCCATAACCGTAAATACCTGCTCCTGTTCTTTCTCCCCGTCATACCACGATAATTTAATCTCGTCCCCCGGTACGAACTCCCAGCCGTAAACCTCCTCCCAGGTTCCTCCACGGCTCACGATCAGTCCGCGCTCTTCCGCCAGTCTGTCATAGGAAATCTCTCCCTTATGCTCTGTCGCTTCCAGTTGCTCCGCCCGCTCTTTAGTCAGCGGAGCCACCGTATCCGTGCCGTTGTCTCCCCTGCCTTCCCACTGCATCTCAACCGCCTGAATATCATAGATCTCCTCCACTCCGTCAATAGACCTGACAGCTTCCGTCACGGCCTCATCAATCGGGTGGGCTGCCTGCAGATCCATCTCGCCGTGCTCCGCCGTCGCCGCCACATTATAAGAGTAGGATACAATGAACTCACCAAACTGATATTCTCCCGTTCTGGCATATTCTTCCAGGCTTGTGGAAGTCACCCAGAAAGACGCCAGCATATACAGAACGCCGCCGATCCCGAGTGACAGAACCGTCAGCGCCGTCTTCTTCCGGTTTCGGGATACACTCATTACCGCCAGGCTGCCCGGAGTGAGCTTCCGCGCAAGTCCGAAGCTTTTTTCCCCGCTCCTTATTTTCCCGTGTTTCCCCACAGCATTTTCCCGGACATACCCGGAATATCTCACCGCCTCAACAGGCGATACCAGGGCCGCAATCTTCGCAGGCTTTCTCACAGATATCATTACGGTCACAAGAACCGCCAGAGTCACCGCCGCCGCGATGAGCAGCGTATTCATCCAGCTCCATCCGTCCGGACGGATAAAGTATCCCACAATTCCTCCTATCATGAGACCTGCCGGAATGCCCACGGAACTCAGCGCCACACCTTCGATGCGCACCATCTGCCGGATCTGCTTCTTTGTCATCCCAATGGCGCGGAGCTGTCCGAACTGCCGCACACGTCCGACAACAGAAAGATAGAACACACTGTAGATCACAAGTACACTCACGAACAGGATTCCCACACCCGCTCCCAGAATCAGCAGCGTCTCCTGAATCTGTTCCACACCGCCCGGCAGAAGCCGTAACATATAATTGTTAATATTGATGTTCTTCCGCACGACTCCGTGCTCTTCTCCGAAGGAGTACACCGCATCCTCAAATTCCTGCTGGTTCATTCCTGCCGCATCCCGCAGACGGACAAGCCCCTGCCACTTAACATCCTTTAACTGGCTTCCCTCTCTGGCATAATCCTCTGAAAAGTATACATTGTACACAGGCTGATTCTCTTCTCCGTGGTAAATGCCGGATATGACATAGTTCTCCGTCCTCCCGTCCAGCCATGTGAAAGACACAGTTTCTCCCACCTCTGCCGTAATTCCGGCTTTCTCACAGTATGTATCCGCAAGCATAATCTCATCCAAACCGTCGGGAAACTCCCCCTTCACGATATCAGCCGTGATAATTGATTCTCCGTTTTCCGCCTTCATCGGCTCTCTGCCATATGACGTCGGCGTCAGCATCTCACCGTCGATCTCCACGCTCTGCCCCTGTTTCATCCCAAGCACATAAGTACTCGAACTGTCTTCCGCCATCTCCAGAAGCTGTTCCCCGCTGATCCCGTAGTAGACAGCATGCTGCATCCCCTCCGCCTGCCTTCTGCTCCCGGTATAGGTTCCCGCCATGAACAGCGCCATAACCATGAGAAGGCTGGCCGAAAGAGCAATCGCCAGCACAACAAACACATTTCTCATCCGGCTGCTCTTCACACTGCGAAGCGCCAGCCGCCTCACGGACGGTCTGTTATTATTGGTGCTTATCCTGGTATTGTTCTTTATTCTCGTATCCGTCCTGCTTTTCATGCCCGTATCTTTTCTCCCCGTCATGCCGTCCACCTGCTTTCTGTGATCCTGCCATCTTCGATCCGGATGATCCGGTCGGCAGTCTGTGCGATCTCTTCATTATGTGTAATCATGATCACAGTCTGGCCGAACTCCCTGCTCGACGCCCGGATAAGCCCCAGCACGTCCTGACTCGTTCTGGAGTCCAGATTACCTGTAGGTTCATCACAGAGAAGAAGGGCCGGCTGGGCCGCGAGCGCCCTCGCAATAGCCACTCTCTGCTGCTGTCCTCCCGAGAGATTATTCGGCATCTCATTCAGCCTGTCTTGCAGGCCCAGGAGCTGAATCACTTTTTTCAGATACCTGTCATCCGGTTTCCTGCCGTCCAGCGAGACAGACAGAATCATATTTTCATACACATTCAAGATCGGCACCAGATTGTAATTCTGGAAAACGAACCCGATCCTCCGCCTCCTGAAAACAGTCAGGTGGTCGTCATCCATCCCTGAAAGCTTCTTCCCCGCAATCACTACTTCGCCCGACGTAGGCACATCCAGCCCGCCAAGCATATTCAGCAGCGTAGATTTTCCGCTCCCGCTGGTCCCTACCACCGCTGCGAATTCTCCTTCCTCCACAGTCAGGGATACCCCGTCGAGAGCCCGCACGATATTCGGTTCCTGTCCATAATATTTTTTCAGATTGTCCGCAGTCACTATACTCATTTTCTGTTTCTCCCTTTCGATGTGTATTTATTGGTCTATATTTCTCATGGAAGAATCATATCAGACAAAAGTTTCAGAAATGTCTCAGAAAAAGAAAAAACGGCTGAGAATATTCTGCCGTTTTTCTTCTTTTTCTACTTCATGAAATTCAACAGATAAAGCGACACTTCTGTCCCCTCATCTATCTCCGACCGGATTTTCATATACCCCTGCTCTTTCTCCAGGATTTCTCTCGTAAGATACAGGCCAATCCCAAGCCCCTCTGTTCTGTTCCCTCTTTCCTCCCGGAAGAAGCGCCTGCACACATCCGTAACATGCTCAGAGGAAATCCCGATCCCATTGTCTTTGATCTGTATTCTTGTATAGATCTCAAAAGGCTGAGCCTCTATGGAAATCTTCCCTCCCTCATCCGAATATTTTACCGCATTGTCCAGCACGTTCAAGACTGCTTCCAGCGTCCACCGCAGATCACAGTACACGAAACATTCCCGGGGGCAGATCAGCTCGATCTCCATCCCCTTAGCCCCCGCCTTTCCCGCGATACTTTCTTTCGCCTCGTCAAGCAGTCCCCGCAGAGAGGTCCGCTCCGGGTTGAGGCGGATTATATTCTGCTCCAGACGGGACATGCGGATTAAAGACTGTATCAGGAATTCCAGCTTATCCACCTGCCCTTTCAATATCTTCATGCAACGCTCCCTCTCTTCATCTGAAAGCGCCGGATTCATCGCCGTATCACAGTACATAACCACATTCGCAACCGGAGTCTTAAGCTGGTGGGAAATATCGGCAACCACTCCCTGAACCTCCAGCTTCTGCTTTTCATTCTCCCGCGCTGCCGCCGCTGTGATCTCCTCCAGCCGTTTCAGCTTCATCTGGAGCTTTGACAGAAGAGTCTCGTCATCCACATCAAACCGTCCCGTTCCGTTTCCCGAAAGAATCTCATCGATACTCCGGCACACCTGGTCCGTAAATGCGATATACTTCCTTCTCATGTAAATCCCGATCCCCGCTGCCGCACTCCCTGTTAACAAGGCTGCTGCCAGCAGCGCCACAATCCACTCCAATCTTTCCCCACCATCCTTTATGACTCTCCGGTCCACTGGTATCCCGTACCGTAGATCGTGCGGATATACGTGCAGTTCTCATCCGCCAGTTTTGTGCGCAGCCTGCTGATAAAAATGGTCAGGGTATGCTCATCCACATCCTTCCCCTCACTGTCCCACAGCTCTTCCATCAGCACATCCCTTGTCAGGACAATTCCCGGATTCTCACAGAACTTTTTCAAAAGCCGGAATTCCGTGGGAGTCAGCAGAACATCTTCGCCATTCTTCTTCACCTGCCATGATTTCAGATCAATCTCCAGACTGCCCGTATGAATCCGTTCTGTTTTCTCCCGCCCCACGTGGTACCGGTTCAGCACAGCCCGAACTCGCTGAAGCAGAACCTGTACGTTGAACGGCTTCGTAACATAATCGTCCGCCCCGGCGGCAAAACCGCGCATCATATCCTCATCCATATCCCTGGCAGTCAGAAAAATCACCGGTATATCTCTCCCCGTTCTGCGCAGCTCTGCCGCAAAAGCAACTCCATCCCCGTCCGGAAGACCGGCATCTAAAATAAGGAGGTCATACGATTTCCCTCCCAATGCCTCTCTCGCCGTATTCAGATCCGAAACGCAGAAAGCGTCATACCCAGCCAGCGAGAGATTAAACCTGACTCCCTCCGCCAGAATATCGTCATCTTCTATGATAAGTATACGTTCCATGTCACTGCCGTCTCCAATGCCTCATAATTGACCCTATTGTAGCATGGCAGAGTTTGGATGTTCAAGGCGTATTCCAGCTATTTAGTGCACTAACAGTTTCCACTAAATACGTCCGTAAGCGGAGCGGATATTTCGTAACGCGCATTCTGAGGGAGGGACAGGAGTTCCATGCTTCGTTCCGGAATCTGGGAAGGATCTAAGAATCCGAAGAGTTGTTTAAGGGCAAAGCGGTGCGCAGGGCAACTCGTTTCACTCAAACAATCCCTGCGCGCCGCTTAACAACACCTCTTCGCCTTCTAAGATCTTCCAGCAGATTCCTCCAAAGGCGCATGTCCCTCCTGCCCCTCCCTCAGAAAGTATATCTCAACCGTCCGCTCCGCTTCCTGCGCATTCTCAGCCGGAAATGTTATTGACTAAATAGTCTGAAAACGCAGTAATGGCGCGGCCTGCGGGCTTTCCGTTACGAAAGGTTTCCGGCCGCGCCTTACTTCTGAAAGCTATATAGTCATTAACTTCCGTCTTAAAAAACCTAGAAAACAGCCCTATTTCGAGAAAAATTCTGCGGGGATGGAGGATGGCGAGGGGC
>JAHZHF010000210.1 GCA_019420405.1 Clostridiales bacterium | reverse complement strand
ATATTCATTAACTTCTGTCTTGAAAATCTCAGAAAACAGCCCCATTTCGAAAAAATTCTGCGGGAATGGAGGATGGCGAGGGGCGCCTTCGGAAGGGGATTAGTGAAACTTAAAGTACCGGATACGGATGTTAGGGCAGGCGGGGCGCTTGTCTGAGCGTCAGCGAGTTAAGCCCCGGCTGTCCTAACATCCGTATCCTGTACTTTGTAGTTTCCCTTATTCCCTGGAGCGAAGCACGGAGCCGTCCTCCATCCCCGCAGAATACGTCTTGAGAATCGCCCCTGTTTTCGGACGTTTTTCATCCGTAAGTTGGTGAACTTTATAGCTGGAAAGCTGTTAAATGAAAAGGTTGAACAGATTTCTCAAAAATGCTATAATACATCCGCAGAAAAGTCAAAGTCCCCGCAGCATGCTGCGGGGCATCAGATTTGCAACAAAGGAGTATGACTGTGGCGGAATTAACACCAATGATGAAGCAGTATATGGAGACCAAGTCCCAGTATCAGGACTGTATTCTCTTCTATAGATTAGGCGACTTTTATGAGATGTTTTTCGACGACGCGCTGACCGCGTCGAGGGAACTGGAGATCACGCTGACCGGGAAGAACTGCGGGCAGGAAGAGCGGGCACCCATGTGCGGTGTCCCTTATCATGCTGTGGAAGGATATTTAAACCGGCTTGTCTCAAAAGGCTACAAGGTAGCAATTTGTGAACAGG
Organism: Clostridiales bacterium; assembly: GCA_019420405.1. Lineage (GTDB taxonomy): Bacteria > Bacillota > Clostridia > Lachnospirales > Lachnospiraceae > Mediterraneibacter. The sequence goes on along the minus strand of JAHZHF010000210.1, from coordinate 4,666 downwards.
TTGAGGACCCGAAGACGGCGAAGGGTATTGTGAAACGGGAAGTAGTCCGTATCGTGACGCCGGGAACGAACGTGGACGCCCAGGCTCTGGATGAGTCGAAAAATAACTATATTATGTGTATCGTCTATATTGCAGACCGGTATGGTGTATCTGTGGCGGATATCTCCACCGGGGATTATTTTGTGACGGAGATTCCGGATGGCGCCAGGCTGATGGATGAGATCTATCGGTTTGCCCCCTCGGAGATCATATGCAACGAGGCTTTCTATATGAGCGGCATGGATCTGGACGGGATGAAGGAGCGGTTCCATATGGCCATCTATTCTCTGGATTCCTGGTATTTTGACGATGCGGTGTGCAAACAGAAGCTGCTGGAACATTTTAAGGTATCTTCGTTTGCCGGACTCGGACTGGCTGATTACGACTGTGGAGTGATCAGCGCGGGCGCACTGCTTCAATATCTTCTGGAGACGCAGAAAAACTCTCTCTCCAATCTGACTCATATTACGCCCTATGCAGCGGGAAGATATATGATGCTTGACAGCTCCACGAGGAGGAATCTGGAACTGTGCGAGTCTCTCCGGGAAAAGCAGAAGAGAGGTTCTCTGCTCTGGGTTCTGGACAAGACGAAGACGGCCATGGGAGCAAGGACGCTGAGAAAATATGTGGAGCAGCCGCTGATCGACAAGAAGGAGATTGAGAACCGGCTGGACGCTGTAGCAGAGCTGAAAGACCAGGCGATTTCCAGAGAGGAGATCCGGGAGTATTTAACTCCGGTTTACGATCTTGAGAGACTGATCACGAGGATCGCTTACGGCACTGCTAATCCGAGAGACCTTACAGCATTTCGCAGTTCTCTCGAGATGCTTCCTCCTATCAAATATATTCTGGAAGAGATGCAGAGCGGACTTTTGAAAAATATTTATGATGACCTGGACCCGCTGGAGGACCTGTGCGAGCTGTTGAAGAACGCGATCCGGGAGGAACCGCCGATTGCCATGAAAGAAGGCAATATTATCCGGGAGGGCTACAACGAGGAAGTGGACAAGCTGCGCCGGGCGAAATCGGACGGGAAAGAGTGGCTTGCAAAGCTGGAAAATGACGAGAGGGAAAAAACGGGGATCAAGAATCTCCGGATTAAATACAACAAAGTATTCGGGTATTATCTGGAGGTCACGAATTCTTATAAAGATCTGGTACCGGATTACTATACGCGGAAACAGACGCTGGCCAACGCGGAACGGTATATCACTCCGGAGTTAAAGGAGCTGGAGGACATGATTCTGGGTGCGGAGGATAAACTCTACGCTCTGGAATACGAACTCTACTGCGAAGTGAGAGATACGATTGCCGCCGGGGTGGAGCGGATTCAGAAGACTGCAAAAGCGGTGGCGGCGCTGGATGCCTTTGCCTCTCTTGCACTTGTTGCGGAGCGGAATAACTATGTGCGCCCGAAGATCAATGAAAAGGGCGTGATTGATATAAAGGAAGGTCGCCATCCGGTAGTGGAGCGGATGATTCCAAACGATATGTTCATCTCCAACGACACGTACCTGGACGATAAGAAACACCGGATATCCATTATCACCGGACCGAACATGGCGGGAAAATCGACATATATGCGGCAGACCGCCCTGATTGCGCTGATGGCTCAGGTAGGTTCTTTTGTTCCGGCCAAAAGCGCGAATATCGGTATTTCGGACAGGATCTTTACAAGGGTCGGAGCGTCGGATGACCTGGCTTCCGGTCAGAGTACATTTATGGTTGAGATGACGGAGGTGGCAAATATTTTAAGAAATGCCACGTCAAAAAGCCTCCTGATCCTGGACGAAATCGGAAGGGGAACGAGTACCTTTGACGGACTTTCAATCGCCTGGGCTGTGGTGGAATATATCAGCGACAGCCGTCTTCTGGGCGCAAAGACATTATTTGCGACTCATTATCATGAGCTGACGGAACTGGAAGGCAAGATCGCCAACGTGAACAACTACTGCATCGCCGTGAAGGAAAAGGGAGACGATATCGTGTTCCTGAGAAAGATCGTAAAAGGCGGAGCAGATAAAAGCTACGGAATCCAGGTGGCGAAGCTGGCGGGAGTGCCGGATCTGGTCATTGATCGTGCCAAGGAGATCGTGGAAGAGTTAAGCGACGGAGATATCACAAACCGGGTCAGCGAGATCGCCGGGAAGGAAAAAGTAGTAAAGAAAAAGCCGAAAGTAAAGAAGTATGATGAAGTAGACATCGCCCAGATGTCTCTCTTTGATACAGTAAAGGACGACGACGTGCTGGAAGAACTGAAAAATCTGGACGTTGGAAATATGACGCCCATCGATGCGCTGAATACGATATACCGGCTGCAGAATAAGCTGAAAAACCGCTGGTAAGCAGAAGTCATAGAAAGAAGGAGGCGGAAAATGCCGCATATTCAGGTATTAGATCAGATTACGATCGACAAGATCGCAGCCGGAGAGGTGATTGAGCGCCCGGCTTCTATAGTGAAAGAGCTGGTGGAAAACGCCATCGATGCGGGCGCGTCCTCAGTGACGGTTGAGATCAAAGACGGAGGAATCTCATTTATCCGTGTGACAGACAATGGGTGCGGGATTCTCCACGAGGAAGTCAGAAGTGCGTTTCTCCGCCATTCCACAAGCAAGATCCGCACGGTTGAGGATCTCTCCCATATCAGTTCTCTTGGATTCCGTGGAGAGGCGCTGTCCAGTATCGCTGCGGTGACACGGACCGAGCTGATTACCAAGCCGGAGGAGTCGGAGCTTGGGACGAAGTATGTGATTGAGGGCGGGAAGGAAGTTTCGCTGGAGGAGACGGGAGCGCCAAACGGGACTACTTTTCTCGTCCACCAGCTTTTCTATAACGTTCCGGCCCGGAGAAAATTCTTAAAGACCCCTGTGACGGAGGCAGGACATGTGCAGGATCTGCTCATGCATCTGGCGCTGTCCCATCCGGAGGTGGCGTTTCAGTTTAAGAGTAACGGGCAGGAGAAGCTTCGGACATCCGGGAACGGGAAGCTCAAAGACGTTATTTATAATGTATACGGACGCGATGTGGCTGCAAATCTTCTGGAAATTGATTATGAAAAAGGCGGACTGCGCATCGCAGGATATCTCGGAAAACCGGTGATCACAAGAGGAAACCGGAATTTCGAGAACTTCTTTGTGAACGGCAGGTATGTGAAAAGCCCGATGATTTCAAAGGCACTGGAGGACGCGTACCGGGATTTTACAATGCAGCATAAATTCCCGTTTGCGGTGCTTCATTTCCACGTGGACGGAGAGAATATTGATGTAAACGTACACCCCACGAAGATGGAACTGAGATTCCAGAGACAGCAGGAAGTGTACGGTACTGTTTTTGAGGGTGTGCACAGGACGCTTCTGGAACCGGAACTGATCCAGAAAGCGGAGGTACCCTCTCCTGTGGGAGAGAAAGAGGCCCCAGAAGACCGAAAGGAAGAGAGACAGGAAAGCCCTTTCCTGTTAAGGCCGAGGCAGAATGGAGAGCGGAGTGTATCAGAACAGCCACAGTCGGGAAATCAGCCTTCGGCAGGAGCTTTTTCGGCCGGGGAGAAGACAGACGCAGCGGCAAAACCGGAAGAGCCGGAAGTAAAAGACGAAGAATACTTTATCCGCAGAATGAAAGAGAGGGTTATGGCGTACCATGAGCGTATGTCATCAGCGGAGGTATCTGACCGGAGCGGAATCTACCGTCCGGAGAGGCAGGCCGGGAAAATCAGGGAAGCCGTGCGTTACAGTGTGGAAGAAACCGGGGATACAAGAGAAATTGACGCTGTGCAGCGGAAGAGTGAGAACGAATCCCCGGCAGCTCCGGCTGCGGAGCCTGAAAAAACAGGGCCTGACAAAGCAGGGGCCGAAAGAACAGAGCCTGCTCAGCAAGAGAAGCCCCGCCAGATGGACCTGTTTGAGGAGAATTTCCTGAAACGGGAAATCCGGGCGGAGTACAAGCTGATCGGACAGGTGTTTGACACGTACTGGCTCGTGGAATTTCACGACAGCCTTTATATTATTGACCAGCACGCGGCCCATGAGCGTGTTCTGTATGAGCGGACCTTAAAGGGCATGAAGAACAGAGAGTATACGTCTCAGTATTTAAGTCCGCCGATTATCCTGACTCTTTCCATGCAGGAAGCGCGTCTTCTGGAGGAAAACATGGACCGTTTTTCACGGATCGGATTTGAGATCGAGCCGTTTGGGCCGGAGGAGTATGCTGTCCGGGCAGTTCCGGACAATCTCTTCGGGATCGCGAAGAAAGAACTGCTAATGGAGATGATCGATGATCTGGCAGACGGGCTGAGCACGTCCATGACGCCGGAGCTGATTGACGAGAAGGTGGCATCCATGTCGTGTAAGGCGGCAGTCAAGGGGAGAAACCGTCTTTCCGCTCAGGAGATGGATGCGCTGATCGGGGAGCTCCTGACACTGGACAATCCCTATCATTGTCCTCACGGTCGGCCCACGATCATTGCCATGACGAAGCGGGAACTGGAGAAAAAATTCAAGAGGATCGTATAAGATGAAACAGCCATTAGTTATACTGGCCGGACCCACCGCAGTGGGAAAGACAAAGGCGTCCATCCGGCTGGCACACGAGATCGGAGCCGAGATCATATCTGCGGATTCCATGCAGGTAT
>JAHZHF010000021.1 GCA_019420405.1 Clostridiales bacterium | reverse complement strand
TCTCCAGCCCTGCCAGCAGATTCAAAAGCGTTGTTTTCCCTGCACCGTTCGCCCCTGCCACTGCGGTAATCAGTCCTGAACTCACGGTCAGCCGCGGGATTGAAAGCACCTGTCTTGTCCCGTAGATTTTCTTCAAACCAGTAATCCCCAGTTCCATATCAGCCCTCCAGTGCAGCGCCGGTATACATGGCAGCTCACTTCTTATAAATCTGCTCTGTCTTCCTGAAAACAGCAGAGCACCGCATTCATTCCAAAAGAGAGTACCAGAAGGATGATGCCCACTGCCACCGCGCGCTCAAACTCTCCCATTCCCTTGAGCTGAGAGATATAGGTTGTCATCGTCCTTGTCTTCCCTTCGATATTCCCTCCGACGATCATCACAGCCCCAACCTCGGAAATCCCTCTGGAAAAGCCGGAGATGAGAGCTGTGATCAGTCCCGGCCTTAATTCCCACAGCAGCAGCTTCATCGTGTGAAAACGCCCTGCCCCAAGAGTGCGCGCCAGGCGGATGATCTTCTCCTGCCGTTCGCGCGCTGTACTGACCGTAAGCCCGGTCAGGATAGGAAGGATCAGGAGCGTCTGAGCGATCACCATCACCGCCACCGTATAATTCAGCCGCAGACTTCCAAACGGTCCCCTGCGCATAAAGAATAAATATACCATAAGCCCGCACAGCACCGGCGGCATCCCCATTAAAGTATAAATCAGCCTCATCAGAAGGCGCCTGCCTCTGAATCTGTGTCCTACAATCAGAATACCTGCCGGAATCCCGATACTCGCTGCAATGACCAGCGAGAGCAGCGAAACCTTCAGAGAAGTAAACACCACCTCGAACACTTCCTGATCCATACGGGCAATGAGCCGAAACGCCTCGGCAATTCCGTCAATTATCACTTCCATATATGATTTCCTGCTTTTACAGCGCTATGCTGCATTCGGCGTAAACAGCGCTTTCCCGTACTCTTCCAGGCCGTACTCTCCGATCAGTTCCTGTCCCCCATCTGACACAATCCATTCCTGGAACGCTTTAGCGCCTTCATGGTTGATCTGATCGTTTTTCTCCGGGTTCACGCAGATGACTCCATATTGATTATACAGGATTCCGCTTTCATCGTTTTCGCAGACAATCTTCAGATCTTCATTCAGATCCAGGTTCAGCCATGTCGCGCGGTCTGACAGCGTATATGCCAGCATCTCGTTTGCCATCTCAAGGACGGCTCCCATACCTGTCCCGGCCTCCACGTACCAGTCCCCCTCCGGAGTAATGCCACTGGCTTCCCAGATCTCCTGCTCTTTTTTGTGAGTTCCTGACTCGTCACTTCGTGAGATAAATGTGGTCTGTGTCTCTGCAAGTTTCTGGAATGAAGCAAGCGCATCCGACGGCGAATCCGCACTGATACCGGACGGATCATCCGCAGGACCGATCAGGACAAAATCATTATACATAACGTCCATCCTTCCATCTTCATCCGCGTGTCCCCCTGCTACAAATTCCTCTTCCGCGGCAGGCGAGTGGACAAGCAGCACATCTGCCTCACCGTTTTCTCCCATTTCCATGGCCTCACCCGAGCCGACTGAGACAACACTGACCGTATATCCGGACTCCTGTTCAAACACCGGAAGTATCTCGTCAAGCAGTCCGCTGTCCTGCGTGCTTGTCGTAGTAGCTAAGATAATCTCGCTGTTCTCCGGCTGCTGTGTACTTTCGGCAGTTTCCGTATCCCGGGCCGCGCCCTCCTCATCTGCCGCACCGCCTGTACCTCCTGAACAGCCGGAAACCAGCGTCAGCGCCGCACATAAGCATAATACTCTCCATTTTTTCATCTCTTTCCCTCCTTCTCTACCGTGGCCGCAGACAGCGCCACAGAATCAAACTCGCCGGTTTTAAGATCTGCGCAGAACAGCCTGCTGCCAAACTGCGGTTCTCCGCCCGCTGCCAGAAGCAGCGCCTCCGATACCTGCACCGATGCAGTCAGGCAGACCGCCGGCATCAGGGCGGACACCATCTGCTCCCGCTTCTTCTCATAAATTACAGACAGGATATGCTCTCCCGGAAGCACGGTGCACACCTGTCCGAACCAGCCTTCCACAGCCCCATGTACCAGCGGAATCCTCAGCTTTCCCGCCAGCTCTTCCAGATAAAGCTTTACAGGAATACTGTCTACACAGTCCAGCACCAGATCCGCATCCTTTAGAATCTCCCTTCCGTTCTCTTCGGAAAGAAAACATCCGTATTCCTTTATTTTCAGCCGCGGGCTGATGTCGCAGAGCCGTTCAGACACTACATCTGTCTTTTGCATTCCCATAGTCATGATATCTGCATAGAGCTGCCTGTTTAAATTGCTTCTCTCCATCCGGTCGCCATCGCACAGGATCAGCCGTTCGAAACCGCTTCTCACTAACATCTGCGCCGCCATCTGTCCGAGCGCCCCAAGACCGATCACCGCAGCCCGGATTCCCCGGATCTTCTCCGCTTCCTCCCGGGTCAGGATCTCCAGATTCTTCTCAAACATAACGGATCTCTCCAGTCTCCTCACAGGTATAACCCCCCAGCTCCTCCAGCCGGGCCTTAAACTCCGCACTTCTCAGCACCCTCAGAAACTCCTTCACATACGGCAGTTCCAGATAGTCCGGCCGCGTCACAAAATCATACTCCTCAAACGCCGCGTCCACAAAATCCAGCCCAAGCGATTTCGCGCAAGAATAAATCCCCATTCCCGTATCCGCATTGTCTTTCTGCACCGCAACAGCTACGCTCATATGCGTCGCGGCTTCATTCTCATACCCCGTAATCTCCTCCGGTCTCATCCCCGCCTGTTTCAGCAGAAAATCAAAAAGCACCCGGGTCCCCGCGCCTCTCTGACGGTTAATATAACGGATCTCCGGGGTGATATCCGCAGCCGTATGGATTCCTTTCGGATTTCCCTTCTTCACGATGAAGCCCTGTCTCCGCCGCACGCCTTTAATGAGCGCCATCTTTTCACCCGGAAACAGCTCCCGGATGGCGGCCACATTATATGTTCCATCTTCCTCACAGAGCAGATGGGAAGGTGCCAGATGCGCCTCGCCTTTTTTCAGGGCGATCAGTCCGGACAGGGAACCCACGTGAGTGGAGGACAGGCTCATCCCTGTGTTCTGCTCCAGCATCAGGTCATTGATCACATCCAGGATAATGTCGTGGCTGCCGATCACAACAAGCGTTTTTTCGATCTCTTCCATCGGCTTTAACAGCTTCACACGCACTTCGTCATGAGCCATAATCCCCTCGCTGTTTCTCGGGATCACACAGAATCCGTCCGAGCGCACAAGGGACATGGACGCTCCCGCGCCTCTGGCCAGCGGGGACGCAATAAGCTGTCCCTCCACAATCCCCAGCTTCACGCGCACGTACTCTTCATATTTCAGGCCGGACATGAGAGTTTTTGAGATTCTGGCTGACACCTCCCTTGCATCCTGCCTCTCCCTCTTTAAAAAACGGTTCATAACCGGAATGACAAATTCAGTGAAGGTAAGGTAAGCCGACACCGGATATCCGGGCAGTCCGATCACCGGTTTTTCCTCTATCTTTCCCAAAATTACCGGTTTGCCCGGTTTGATGGACACACCGTGAGTCAGCACTTCTCCCATCGCCCGGATCACGTGTACCGTATAGTCGTCTCTCCCTGCGCTTGATCCGGCGTTTACAATCACAAGATCACATTCCCTGACCGCATCCGCCACCACCCGGCTCAAACACTCCGGATCATCCGGGATAACCGGCCATCTCCTTCCGATTCCCCCGTTCTCCTCCACCAGATTTAAGAACATCCAGGAATTCGTCTCCAGAATCTTCCCATCCGGCGGAGCCGCCTCAGCAAAATCCTGTTCGATCATCTCATCGCCCGTGGGGATAATCCCGACTACCGGCCGCCTTACCACCGGAATCCGGGTCAGTCCCGCAGCCAGAAGCACCGGGATATCAATTCCACGGATCACATGATTCGAAGGCAAAACCATCTCTCCGGCGACGATGTCTTCCCCAGCCGGACGTACATGGGCCAGCGGATGAGCCGGAGCGACAATCCTGATCTCCCCGGTTTCTTCCTCTGCCTCGATCAGTTCCTCCGCCATGATCACAGCGTCGTAGGGCGGAAGGAGCATATCTCCCGTATCCGCCTCCACATAGTCTTTCTCCGGGAACAGGCTCACGGGATGGTCCTCGGACGCGCCCCGTGTATGAGAACTGATCACTGCGATCCCGTCCATGGCGCAGGAATTATACGATGGGCTCGAACAGCGCGCATACACCGCCTCCGCCGTCATCCTCCCCCGGCTCTCCGTCACCGGAATCACTTCCGTCCGCGGCATGGCCGTCTGCAGCACCTCCAGATAATCCGAAAGGGCTTTCTCCTTCTCCTGTATATGCAGATACAGATTTCTCTTCATTCCAGCACCTCCACCCAAACCTGCTCGCCCTTTCTCAGACCTTCTCTGTCTCTCGGGATCATCACATACCCGTCCGCTCTGGAGAGTGCATAAATACTTCCTGATTTCGCGCGTACCGGAACCGCTTCGTACCTGTTCTCCTGGTCTTCCAGCTCCTTTAGCTCTACCAGAAGGCAGGTCGCCCGCCCCTGGCCGCCTGATACATTTTCCGCAAGTACAGCCGGACAGGGAAGCCTCTTCTCCGCCCCAGTCCGCTCCCTGTACCACTCTCCGATCAGCAGCCGGAACATCAGCGCCGCTGCCATCGGGTGTCCCGGAAGTCCCGCCAGAATTGTGCAGCTCTCCCTGTCGTATCCCAGAATCGTCGGCTTTCCCGGCTTCACGGTGATCCCATGAGTAAATACGTTATGGGAGATCTCCTCGAGAACCTGTTTGGTATAATCTTTCTTCCCTTTGGAACTGCCCCCGGAGATAAGGATCAAATCGCTGTCCGGAAGCGCCCCTGCCACCGCGCGGTAAATCTCCATCCCGTCATCCGGACACCGCAGAGTCCGTCTCACTTCCATCCCCAGCCGCCGGGCCTCCGCCGCCAGCACATAAGTGTTGACGTCCCGGATCTTCCCTCCGGTCAGCTCCTCTCCCGGGCCGGCCAGTTCATCGCCGGTAGAGATCACAGTCACCGCCGCAGGCTTCCACACCTGCACACGCCCGATCCCCAGAGCTGCCAGCGCTCCGATGTCTGACGGAGTAATCACCCGGCCCCTCTTTAGGACAATTTCGCCGCTTTCCATATCCTCGCCGGCCCGGATCACGTTCTCCCCCTCACTGAGGGCCCGGTACCCGGCCATCTTCCCCGGCGCATACTCCTCCGCATACTCTGACATCAACACCGCTGTGGCTCCATCCGGGATCATAGAACCGGTCTGCAAGCGCACGGCCTCCCCCGGACCGGCCGTCACCGCCGCCTGCTCTTCGATCCCGACATTTCCCACAATGCTGAAAAAAGACGGGACTGATTCCCCCGCCCCGTAAGTATCCTTCGCCCGTACTGCAAACCCGTCCACCACAGAGCGGGAAAAGGGCGGGATATTCTCTCCCGCCGCTGTATCACGCGCACAGATCCGTCCCAAAGCGGACATCAGGTCTGCGTATTCTGTTTCCAGACAGAGCTCCAGGCTCTCTTCTCTGAGTTTTCGTCCCGCTTCTTCAAGCGTATCTGTATTTAACAGCTCCACGTGATTTCCCTCCTGCCCTATGGCTCTTTTTAAGTTCCGCCCGCGCCATTCGCAAAACCGCACTTTCGTGCTTACTGCGGCTTTCGCCGCTGTTTTGCTCATATTCCGGCGCTCCCCTCATAGGCCTGTCCGCTCGTAAAAACATGCAAGCATGTTTTTCTCTCCCGTACAGGCCTATGGCTGAACTGTTATTTAAAGTATTCCTCATACCACACAAGGAATGTATATATCGTCCAGACTTTTCTCCAGTTGTCCGAATTTCCTCCCACATAGTCGTCGAAGATCGCCCGGATCTCATCCACGTTAAAGAACTTCTCCGCGATCTCGCTCTCAAACAGCCTGCGCACATCGCCATTATATCTCTCATCCGCCATCCAGATACGGATCGGCACGATGAATCCCAATTTCTTTCTAAAAGCGATCTCTTCCGGCAGCACCTTTGCAGCAGCAGTACGGAATGCCACCTTATTCTGTTCCTCATTGACCTTGAACCTGGACGGCATCCTGGAAGCGATGCTGAAAATCCTGCGGTCTGTCAATGGCATCCTGATCTCCAGCCCCGCCGCAGTGCTCATCTTGTCCACATTCAGGTAAATGTCGCCTTCCAGCCAGATCTGAATATCCACGTTGGACATCTTTGTCAGCGGGTCATCCCCTTCCGTCTCCTCATAAATGCTTCTTACAAGCTCAATAGGAAGGACGTCCGGATCGTATTTCTTAAGGATGCGCTTCTTCTCATCCTCTTTCATGATATTGGTATTTCCCACGTAGAACGTCTTCAGGTTATCCCCATAGCGTTCTGCGTTGCGGTACATGTTATAACCTCCAAAGAATTCATCCGCGCCCTCACCGGAATAGCAGAGTTTCGTGTGCTCTGCCGTCGCCCTGCAGGCAATTGCAAAAGCGATCGCAGAAGCGTCTCCCAGCGGCTGCTCCATGTGATACATCACATACGGCACAATGGCAAAATATTCCTCCGGGGTGATCAGGCATCTGGAATTCTTCCGTCCCAGGATATCAGCCGTCTCCTTCGCCAGACCGGACTCATCGAATCTCGCCTCTTCGTAACCGCATGAATCTGTCATCTCCACATCGGACATCGCCAGCACATACGAAGAGTCCACTCCTCCTGACAGGAAAGACTCCGCCGTCTCATTCTTATCCTTTACCTCAGGCATAATCTCCTGAATCGTCGAATGGATCTCATCCGCCCATTCTTCCAGCGTCTTACTCTCATCCGGATGGAACTCCGGCTTCCAATAACGAGTGATCGTAAGTCTTCCGTTTTTCCAGACAAGATAGCGCCCCGGCATCAGCTTTTTAAGTCCCCTGAAAAATGTATTCTCGCCTGCCACATATGTCAGAGTCAGGTAAATCTGGAGCATCTCCTCGTTCAGCTCTTTCACAAAGCCGGGCTGCTCCATAATCCCGCGAATCGTTGTACCGTACAGCAGGTTCCCGTCTGCCGTCTCATAATAGTAAAATGGCTTCGTACCGAACTGGTCTCTCAGGCAGAACAGTTCCTCCTTCTCATCATCCCACAGAGCGAATGCGAACATCCCGTGCATATGGTCCGCCATCTCGTGTCCCCACGTCTCGTATGCCCGGATCAGGATTCGCTCTTCCCGCTCCTCTCTCGTAAGCGTAAGCGGGATCTCAAGCCTCTCGCAAAGCTCTTCCCAGTTTCTGATGTGTCCTCTGTATTCTTTGATTGTTGTCATCTGTAGTTCTCTCCGTTCTTCCGATCATGTTCCTGATCGTTATTCTGATCATTTTTCTGGTGTCAGAGTGCAGTTCACCATATCTCCCGGGAGATAATGCTGCTTTACAGATCCCCCCGCAAATGGCCGAACCGTATGAATTTATTATAATAGATAAAGTCTGGAATGTATAGTACAATGAAGGGAGAAAACTTTTTGAACATAACAGTTCAGCCATCGGGAATGGCGCGGGCTGAACTGTTGCTTTGGAACAGCGCAAAGAAGAGGGGGACTGCTCAAATGGGCAAAAGAAATGATCACTTCCGGTATCGGGTCTACGAAGTCGTGGAAGTGCGGACCGGATTTGACCGTGCAGGGCGTATCTATGATTCCATATATATGTTTTTTATCATTCTGAACCTCGCGGTCAGTATTTTATATACTTACGAGACTTACCGGACAAAGTACGGCTCCTTGCTGATTACCGTAGAGCAGGTCACCGTAGCTTCCTTCTGCATCGACTATCTTCTGCGGCTATGGACGGCAAAGTATTCCTATCCAGAACTGAAACCCGCCCGCGCGGCGCTGAAATATATGGCCTCATTCACCGGGATTGTAGACATGCTCTCTTTCCTGCCATATTACCTGCCCTTCTTTTTTCCTTCGGGAGCCGTCGCCTTCCGAATGCTCAGAATCATGAGGGTATTCCGGCTGTTTCGAATCAACTCGTATTATGATTCATTCAGGCTGATTTCTGACGTTATCCGCGGGAAAAAGCAGCAGCTCTTTTCCTCCGTATTCATCATCCTGATCCTGATGCTCGCATCCAGCCTGTGCATGTACAGCCTGGAACATGAGGCTCAGCCGGAGATCTTCGAAAATGCATTCTCCGGAATCTGGTGGGCGGCGTCTACACTGCTGACCGTCGGGTATGGGGATATTTATCCGATCACTCCGCTGGGAAAGCTGTTCGGCATATTTATCACATTTCTCGGAGTGGGGATGGTGGCCATCCCAACCGGTATCATATCTGCCGGATTCGTAGATCAGTATTCCCGGATCAAGCGAATGAGCGAATACGGCCGGGAGGAAGACGTACACTTTATTAAGATTCATCTTACCGACCGCGACCCCTGGATCAACAAAAGCATCCGGCAGCTTCACCTCCCGGAACGTGTAATCGTAGCCGTAATCCAGCGGAATCACAAAGTCCTCGTACCCCGGGGGAATCTCGTGCTGCGGGCTGACGACGTCATGGTGCTGGCTGCGGAATCCTTCCACGATAAAGAACATATCCGGCTAAAGGAAATCGTCCTGGAGAAAAACAACCCCTGGAACGGCCACCGCATCCGGGAACTGGATATCTCCAGACACTCCGTCATCGTGCTTGTGAAACGGAAAGAGCGGGTCATGATCCCCAATGGAAATATGATCCTGAGGGAAGGGGATATGGTGATTCTGTATACACAAATGTATATACCGAATGCGGATGAGCTGGAGATCTGAACAGATCAGCCAGGCGTCTAAACACATGGGGTCTGGCTCATCCTTGCAGGCCAGGATAAAAAAGAACGCTATGATTCATTTCTCGAATCATAGCGTTCTTTTTATAATCTTCTCATTTCCCGGAACAGCCTTTATTTGTTCTTATTAATTTTTCTTCCGGACACAATTCCGACTGTAGCTGCGGCTACCAGCGCCAGCATGATCCACATTTCAAATCCTGTTTCATCACCTGTCTGAACCGCGGTATTCTTTCCGGAATCATTTCCACTGTCCTTTGCTTCATCCGGTTTCTGATCCGAAGATCCCCCGTTGCCCTGCGGCGGATTTCCTGTCGATGTATCACCGTTATTTCCATCTTCCGGATTATTCACTGTCTTCTCGCTTACCATGACCTTGAAGGAAGCTCCGAATGTCGTCTCTTCATTAAGCTGATACATAATGCCGACTTCTTTTTCACCTGCAGTTGACATATCCGGTGCAACAATCTGCACATCCTCGATACTGATTTTCTCTGTCGTATCATTGTCATATACAATGCTGACCTCAAGGCCTGTCAGATCAAGCTCGTCCCCTACAGTATACTTTGTAACAGGAAGCTTATCAATCTGGATACCCACAGCCACCTTCGGAATCACTTCGATTTCAAATGTCAGGGCAGCCTGCATTTCCTCTGTCAGGTTATATCCTTTCAGTGAAATTGTTACGTTCTGGACTCCAGTCTGGTCTGCATTGTAATTCACTATCTCTGCATTCTCTTCCGTCAGAGTAATCTCTTCTGACCGGCCATTATCATAGGTCACACGCAGTTTTCCTGAGAATACAAATGCTGTTCCTTCTTTCATCTCAAGAACAGTCGGCTCCTCCAGCCATTCAACTTCTACAACTGATTTTGGATTTACCATAACCGTAAATGTTGTAGTGAATCCGTTATATGTAACGGTTACCGTCTTCTCGCCGGGTGTTGTCAAATCCACGCTGCACATAGCCGCTGTAAGATCTACAGTTTCCTTTGTCTCGTTGTCATACAGTACGTTAATACTTCCTCCATCTGCTGCAAATACCTGATCCACTTTATTCTCCAGGTACTCTCTCTGATCCGGAAGTGTATTCATCTCGATTCCCACAGCCTGCTTATCACGAACAGAAATGATCAGAGTTGTCTCAAATCCTTCATAGGAAATTCTGATGTCTTTGCTTCCGGTAGTCGTCATATCCGGAGCTGTAAACATATCTGTCGTAACCGGAACAGTCACTTTTTCACCGTCATTGTATGTCAAAGTAAGCTGTGCCCCACTGATATCAAACGCCTGGCCGACAATATATTCCATCTTTGACGGATTTGATGTCAGTTCAATTCCTGCCAGAACCTTCTCAATCACTTCAACCTGGAAAGTAAGGGTTCTGCCCTCTGCTGTAACAGTAATGTCCTGTATGCCTACACTGTTTTTGTCATAGCCGCTGACCATCTCTTCTGTCACAGCTCTTTTTTCTGATGTCCCATTATCATAATTAACAGTAATATATGCCCCTGAGAGATTCAGTTCCTGGCCTTCCACATAGGTTGTCTTACCCGGTTTTGCAGCCCACTCGATTCCTGTAACCTGGCGTGGATTCACTGTAACAGTAAACGTCTCTGTAAAGCCGCCATACGAAACCGTCAGTGTCTGTTTTCCTGTCAAAGATGCATCATAGCCACTGACCATATCTTCAGTCAGATTGATGTTCTCTATCGTTCCATTATCATATGTAAGTTTCAGGCTTCCTCCCGTCAGATCAAGTGCCTCTCCTTCTGTATACTCGATTTTACCCGGAACTGTCAGTTCTACTTTCTGAAGCTGCTTTGCACGAACCTCAATAGTAAATGATGTGGTCTTACCGCCATAGTTTACTGTTATGGTCTGCGTTCCAATCTTACTCATATCAGGGGCAGCCGCAAGCATATCAGTCGTCAATTTGACCTGTTCAGTCGTTCCGTTATCATAATTTACTGTTACGACACCGCCGTCCAGAGAGAAGTTCTCCCCTTCGATATACTCTGTTTTTGTAAGCCCGCTCACTGAGATAGACGATACTTCTTTGTTAATATCCCCTAGCATCTCCTCTGCCGAGAAAAGCTCCACTGTATAATCAAAGGAAGCATCTGCACCGCCTTTTGTAATTCCGTCAATACTGATTGTCAGAACGTCGTCCTTTTCAAAGGTATGTCCGTCCGGCATAAATATTATTGTTGATCCTGACATTCCCATGATATTAGAATAGATGCCAACAGACACATAAAACTGTCCTGCCGAATCATTTCCTGCGTTCTTCCCGAACACATAATCCTTATTTTCTTTCTGACTGTGAATTGTAACAGTAACCTGGTCTTCATCAACCCTATATGTTTCATTCAGGCTGACACTAAAGGCTGGAGTATAACGATATATCTCTGTTGGGGTCACAGCCGCCGGCCAGGCTACATAATCCACATTATATGATGCTCTCTGCCGATCCGTCGAGTACATTGCCGTATATGCTCCATATATGCTGTCAGGCGAATCCGCATATCCAAATCCCGTTTCTGTCATTGCCGGGTTTAATATCCAGCGGCGATGTCCTACACGGTCAATGTTTGAGCTGTCCGAATCATCCATATAACCTCTTATTACCGAATCTGCCATATTCCGATATCCGGCACCAATATTAGAACGCCTTGCCCCTGTCTGCCCGGTGCTGTAAAACTCTGAGTCCATCCCCTCCGGCTGCGCAGGATAATGAGATAAGACATCATTTGCCGCATTTACAACTGAAGCGTGCTGCGTCAGAGAATTATAGTCCTCATTCAGCGTAATATCATCCGGCAGCCCTGCAATATATCTCACAAGATTCACTGCATCAAGGCCCGCCTGCAAATCCTCCTCAGACACCTGGCCCAATGCATACGGTGCTTCCACAGAGGGCTCTTCAACGTATGTAACGCTTTTAGACAGATCAGGCATCAGCTCATCATACTTTCTCGCCACTTCCTCCTTTGTCCTTACAGCCAGACCGTTAATAGCCTGCGACTCTGCGGCCTCCGACTGGATTCCCGCACCAGTCCAGATACCGCCTGTCAGGACAAGAGAAAAGGCAAGCGCCAGCGCTAATTTTCTCATTCCTTTGTTCTCCTTTTCCCTAATTGTAATTGATCAGACTTATCTGATTTCATTTTCCAGCCATACTCATCAAGCAATATATACGGAATACATTATACCCCCCCCCGAGGTATCTGTCAATTCAAACAATTTTACCTTTCAGGAAAGTTAGGAAGAGTTCAAACATAAAAAATGTGCACTACAAAATATATCACAAAAGAAGGGGCTGTCAGGAAATGACATATTTTAACCCTATATAGGGAATAGAAGGAAATTTATAAAACATATTTAGGATCTCCGTTTATCCACGATCTTACGCTTATACATCATTGTTGCATAATCCAGATCCAGAAACTTTATATGTATTCCATATTCCTCAAAAATATCTCTATAGCCAAGCCATTTTCCGTCCGCCGCTTCTATAATAGGAGGATGTTCCGGATGCGCTTTTGCTAACGCTATAAATTTCCTGTCACTATAGTCAAAATCTTTCGTTCTCTGTTCCATCGGAAACATAAGATAATTACCATCTGAATCTTTTTCCAGCTTTACAATATCCTCAGAAGAAATACGGCCTGCATATGCATTGAACCAGCGCCAGAATATTTTTCCAATATTTGTGTTACCTGGAACTCTGTTTCTGTATTCTCTTATAATTTCATAATCCGTATCAATTACCAGCTTACTCTCCGGATTATCCGTAAAGTTTTTTATAAACTTCATGCATGTTTTTTGCATTTTCAGTTCTTCCTCTTTGCATTTTCCCGGAGGAGTTGCAGCTTTTACCGCTACGTTAGTATCCATAATTACCTTATTATTCATTCAGTTTATCCTTTTCTTTAATTCTTTCATCAATCTCTTTAATCGACTGTTGATATGAAGCCTCTAAAAGTTTATCATCTGCAATTAAGATATGATTCGGTTTTAAATCCTCCATTCTGTATGCTGACTGGCTGCAAACCCCGCTTTCTCTTCCCTCTTTATTTTTTAAAGACCAATTGATATTTTCCGGCAGTTCCGAAGAGCTGATATATAAATTATGAAATAGTACCTGTTCCCTTTGTTCTCTGGAAATTTCAAGATACTTGGCAAAATTATAGCTGTGTGTTGCCACAAAAACCTGAACTCCCTTTTTAGCCAGCTCCAGTAATATCTCTACTACTAATGGATATAATTCTGGATTCAAATTTGCCTCCGGTTCATCCCAAAGCAAAATAGAATCTTTTTCCAGCACTCCATTCCGGATCAGCTTCCAGAGAAGCCCCAGTTTTCTCAAGCCTTCTGCCTCTAAAGAGAATTCTGTTTTTCTTCCATTTTCCTTCACCACATAAAAAATGTCATTTTCAAATACAATTTTTCCGCCAATTGCTTTACTTATTTTTGCTAAAATCCCTTGCATATTTTCAGGTATCTTTCTTGTTTCAGGCAGTGAAGCGTTCACGATAATGTCTACCTGCGTCCCGTCAAACGGCATATTAAACTTTTCATTTAAGGCCAGGAAACTTCTGGAATGGGAAAGCATTTCTGTTGTCGGGATCATTACTGACGATATATTCAGCCCCTGCCAATTGTCATAATTAAAAATGCCTTTATGGGATAAGCTGTATTCAAATTTATGAATTCCGTCTGATACTCTGTAATAGCTGAATCCCTCTTCGGAATTATAACTCTTAAGCCCCTCTTCATCTGCAATATCGCTTGAAAAATAGCGCAGCAAATCTTTAGTTTTCCCTGTATTTGTATGCGTGTTCGACCACTGTGTCGCAGCATATATCATTTTTAATAAACTTGTTTTTCCTACACCATTTTCTCCAATTATAACGTTAATTCCATCACAGAAATCCAGCCTGAATCCATCCGTCAGGACATCGTCTTTCTGAACATTTCTTTCTTGAGGAGCCTCATTATTTATTCTCCATTGTCTTTGAAATATCAAGACATTTAAAATGTCTATTGATTTAATCGCCATATCTTATACCTCTCCCACTATTTTAAGCCGCCCATAGTCCAGAGCTTAATTATTATTTCCAAAGCTCCGGTTTTCCATCTTTTTCCACTGCCTCCTTGACTTTCTCCACATCATAGCTCCATTCTACTACGCCGTTTCAGAAGCCGCAAGGCGAAAGATGCAGCTATTTATACTTCGCCGTGTGCAACTTCGATTCCACGCTTCTCACTTCATCCCCTCTGTGTACCTTCACACTAGGCTCGATAACACCTCGCCAAGTGTTCAGGCATCAGTCGCGGGCTGGCGCCCTATGTAAAAACAGGAGCATGCCCTCAGAAAAATGCAAGCACTTTTCTGAGAACACGCTCCTATTTTCACGCACGGCTTGCAGCTATCACGAAAGTTCCAGCTTTCCTGTATATAGCTGATAGTATGTTCCGTGCTGTTTGATCAGTTCTTCATGAGTACCACGCTCTATGATGCGGCCATGCTCAAGGACCATGATCGCGTCGCTGTTACGGATTGTGGACAATCTGTGGGCGATGACGAATACGGTACGTCCTTTCATCAGGTTATCCATTCCCTGCTGAACGATCTGCTCTGTTCTTGTGTCAATCGAGGAGGTCGCCTCATCGAGGATCAGCACCGGCGGGTCTGCTATGGCTGCTCTGGCAATTGCCAGAAGCTGTCTCTGTCCCTGGGACAGTTCCTCACCGTCGCCGCTTAAGTGGGTATCATATCCCTTCGGCAGCATCTTGATGAAGCCGTCTGCGTGAGCCAGCCGCGCTGCCTGATATACTTCCTCATCCGTTGCATCCAGTTTTCCATAACGGATGTTTTCCTTGATTGTACCTGTAAACAAATGTGTATCCTGAAGTACAATTCCCAGTGAATGCCTCAGATCCGCTTTCTTTATTTTGTTAATATTTATGTCGTCGTAACGGATCTTTCCGTCATCTACATCATAAAACCGATTGATCAGGTTTGTAATGGTTGTCTTGCCCGCACCTGTTGACCCTACAAAAGCCAGTTTCTGTCCCGGTTTTGCATACAGAGTCAGATCATGAAGCACCATATGATCCGGCGTATAGCCAAACGTCATGTCATAAAATCTGACATCACCCTTAAGCTCCTGATATGTCACTGTGCCGTCCGCCTGATGCGGATGTTTCCACGCCCACAGCCCGGTGCGCTCTTCACATTCCACGATATTGCCGTCCGCATCTTTCTTCGCATTCACAAGAGTAACATAACCGTCATCCACCTCCGGCTCTTCGTCCATCATATTAAAGATACGCTCTGCACCGGCCAGCGCCATAATGATTGAGTTAAACTGCTGTGCAATCTGCATAAACGGCTGAGTAAAACTCTTCGTAAACTGCAGATAGGACGCCATGACGCCAAGCGTAATATTTCCGATTCCCGCTACGGAGAGGAATCCGCCGAAGACCGCCGTCAGCACGAACTGCAGATTTCCCAGGTTTCCCACGATGGGGCCCATCATGCTGGCAAAGGTATGCGCCCGCGACGCGCTGGTGAACAGCCGCTCATTCAGTTCATCAAACTCGCGCTCTGAGATTTTCTCATGGTTGAATACTTTCACAACTCTCTGGCCGTTCATCCGTTCTTCCACAAACCCGGTGATATCCGCCAGATCCAGCTGCTGGCGAATAAAATACTTTCCGCTGTTGCCTGCGATCTTCCTGGAGACAACTGTCATCACAAAGATCATGAGAACCGCCATAACCGTAAGGATCGGGCTGAGCACCAGCATGGAAATGAATGTCACGACCACAGTAAACACTGACATCAGCACCTGCGGGATCGACTGGTTGATCATCTGTCGCAGCGTATCAGTATCATTCGTATACAGACTCATGATTGAGCCGTTTGTATTCTGGTCGAAATACCGGATCGGCAGTTTCTGCATATGTTCAAACATTTCGTCTCGTACGCGTTTAAGGACGCCCTGCCCGATCACAACCATCATTCTGCTGTATATGAACGTTGAGATTACGCCCAGAAGGAATATCGTCCCCAGAACAACCAGCGCAGTGTAAAGCTCTGTGTAATCCGGATTCTGTTCCCCGATCAGAGGAATAATAAAATCATCCAGAAGGAATTTCAGCGACAGGGATACGGAAATCGAAGCCACCGAACTCATCAAAATACAAAACAGCACTACTATAAACTGCACTTTATATGTACCCGTCACATAACTCAGCAGGCGCTTCGCTGTTTTAATTGTGTCCTTTGTGACTGCGGGGCCGCCTCCCGGCCTCTGTCTGATCTGATCACTCATCGTCCGCGCCTCCTTTCACCTGTGATTCATACACTTCTCTATAAATCGCATTGTTCTTAAGAAGCTCTGCTGATGTACCGATACCGTTGATCTCTCCGTTGTCCATGACAATGATCATATCCGCATCCTCCACCGAAGAGATTCTCTGAGCGATAATAATCTTGGTCGTATCCGGTATTTCCTCGCGGAATGCCTGGCGGATCAGCGCGTCTGTCCTGGTATCGACAGCGCTCGTGGAGTCATCCAGGATCAGGATTTTCGGCTTCTTGAGAAGCGCTCTGGCGATGCAAAGCCTCTGCTTCTGTCCGCCGGATACGTTATTTCCGCCTTCCACGATCATCGTGTTATACTTGCCCGGGAACTCCTGGATAAAGCTGTCCGCCTGGGCCAGTTTACATACTCTCTGAACTTCTTCATCGCTGGCGTTCTCATCGCCCCAACGCACATTTTCATAAATACTTCCCGTAAAGAGCACATTCTTCTGAAGCACCATGGATACCTGGTCACGCAGAGCTTCCAGGTTATAATCGCGGACATCTACTCCGCCCACCTTCACACAGCCCTCCGTCACGTCATAAAGACGGGGAATCAGCTGTACGAGCGTAGACTTCGCGCTTCCTGTTCCTCCGATGATACCGATGATCTGTCCACTCTTAATATGAAGATTCACATCTTTGAGAGACAGGTTGCCGTCTTTTCCGGAATAGCTGAAATTCACGTGCTCAAAATCAATATCGCCGTTGGCAACTTCTGTGACTGCATTTTCTTTATCTGACATCTCAGGCACTTCCACAAGCACCTCCGTAATACGGTCCGTAGAAGCCTCTGCGATCATTATCATTGTAAATACGAACGTAACCATCATAAGTGAGGTCAGGATCTGAAGGGCATATACGATGACACTGGTCAGTTCTCCGGTCTGCATTGTGCCGGAGATAATGCTCTCTCCTCCGATCAGAACCATTACGATCACGACCGTATACACTGCAAACTGCATAATCGGGGAGTTCCACGCGACAATCTTCTCCGCTTTTGTGAAGAGTTTAAATACAAGGGTAGAAACTTTTCCAAACTTCTCCACTTCATAGTCTCCACGTACATATGCCTTTACCACTCTGGCCGCGTTTACGTTTTCCTGCACTGTATTATTCAGTACGTCGTACTCATCAAACACCTGAACAAAATGGGGGTGCGCCTTTTTCGCGATAAAGATCAGGCTTATCCCCAGGATCGGCGCCACAATCATCATCACTATGGCGATGGGCATACTGATCGTCATGGTCATGATCAGCGAAAGTATGATCATAATCGGCGCTCTCGCCAGAAGGCGGATCGTAAACATATACGCCATCTGCACATTTGTGATATCTGTTGTCATTCTGGTAACAAGGCTTGACGTTGAAAAATGGTCGATATTCCCAAACGAAAAGTCCTGTATTTTATAAAAAATATCGTGGCGCAGGTTCTTTGCATATCCTGATGATGCAATTGCGCCCAGCTGTCCTGCCTTCGCGCCGAATACGAGAGCCAGCATAGCCATAAAGATAAGAAGAAGCCCCATCTTTATAATATAGCCCATATCGCCTTCCATGATTCCGACATCGATAATCCTTGCCATCAGAAGCGGAATCAGGACTTCCATCAGCACTTCCAGACAGACCAGCACAGGAGTCAGGAAAGATTCTTTTTTGTATTCCCTGACAGAACGAAGCAGTATTCTATTCATGGTCTGTTATCTCCTCTCTCATTTTTTCGTTGACCGACAAATTCTCCGACATCTGTTTCAGCACTTCCCTGCAGACTGCAAGTTTTTCCTCAGGAATATTACCTACAAGAAGCTCTTCGATGTAGCGGATGTTTTCCAGGATATGCTCCCGCACCCCTTCAGCCTTCGCTGTGGGCACCAGTTTTTTCAGCCTCGCATCCTTCTCAACCGGTTTTCTGGTAATGAATCCGTTCTTTTCCAGAATCTGAAGCGTTCCTGTCGCAGTAGATCGCCGGATCTGAAACTCCTTTTCCACATCCTTCTGGTAGATCTCTCTTTTCAGGGACTCAAACAGAATATAATGAAGCACGAGCCGCTGCATATTCGTTGTCAGGCTGTCCTCTTCTTCCTGAATACACATCTGCCTTTTCAACTGGTGGGAAAGTTTATTTATCAGTCTTCCCACATCATTTCTTCCTTCTGCGTTATTTCTGTTTTCGCATACACCCTGTTTTTCGCTTCCGCGCATGAACTGCGTCACATCCTTTCTCAGTCGGGATTCTCACAGAAATCCTCCCTAAGACCACATCAGATGGGAGCGGACTCCCATCTGAATGAAATATTATTTGTTCGGTAACTAACAATATAGTATATAGAATTAAAAATATTGTCAATCAGCAAATTGCACAAAAGAAAATCCATTTTTATCTGTTATTCTCTCCGCCCTTTTCAGGCAGGTACATATCCCCATCAAGGAAATTTTTCTTCGCCACACATATTATTTACATCAGTTTATGAATTTTTATACCATTTTAACGAAAATCTTGCACTTTCTTCCCATAAACTATGGAAATATAACTAAAAAAATTGTATAATAAAATCCATTAAGAATGAAAGTGAGGGCTCATTATGAAGCAGAATAACATGTTAGCTATGATCTTAGCTGGCGGCCGCGGCTCCCGTCTTCATGATCTGACGAAGAAGGTCGCGAAACCGGCGGTTTCATATGGCGGGAAATACCGCATCATCGATTTCCCTCTGAGCAACTGTGCCAACAGTGGAATCGATATTGTCGGTGTTCTTACACAGTATGAATCCATTCTCCTGAACAGCTACGTGGCGGCAGGACGCCGCTGGGGGCTTGACGCGAAGGACAGCGGAGTGTTTGTACTTCCTCCGCGTGAGAAATCAGACGCCAACCTGGACGTTTACCGCGGAACAGCAGACGCCATCTCCCAAAATATCGATTTTATCGATACATACTCACCGGAATATCTTCTGATCCTTTCCGGCGACCATATTTATAAGATGAATTACGCTAAGATGCTCGCTTATCACAAGGAGTGCAAGGCTGACGCAACCATCGCCGTTATTGAAGTGCCGATGAAAGAAGCGAGCCGCTTCGGTATCATGAATACGGATGAAGAGACAGGACGTATCGTTGAATTTGAGGAAAAGCCGGAGCATCCGAAGAGCAATCTGGCTTCCATGGGTATTTATATCTTCAACTGGAAACTCCTGCGCAAGATGCTTCTCGCAGATATGAAGAATCCGGATTCCAACCATGACTTCGGAAAGGATATCATCCCAACTCTCTTAAACGACGGAAAGAGCCTCTACGCTTATAAGTTCAAAGGTTACTGGAAGGATGTAGGAACCATCGATTCCCTCTGGGAAGCAAACATGGATCTTCTTGACAAAAACAACGAGCTCGATCTGAACGATAAAACATGGAAGATCTACACAGAGGACGTAACTGCTCTCCCGCAGTACATCGGTGCTGACGCTGTAATCGACCGCGCATTTATCACACAGGGCTGCGTTGTTGACGGTGAAGTGAAAAATTCCGTACTCTTCACCGGAGCTAAAGTCGCGGCAGGCGCAAAAATTATCGACAGTGTACTCATGCCGGGAGCAGAAGTCGCAGAAGGCGCTGTTGTAACTCGCGCGCTCGTCGCTGATGGTATTAAGATTGGAAAGAACGCTGTCGTCGGCAGCGCTGACAGCAAGAACATCGAACTTGTAGCAAAACGTGTAAAGGGGGAAGAGTAAAATGAGTAAGGCTTTTGGAATTATTAATTTTGCCGGAAATCATATTCGTGTAGACGGCCTTCAGGAATTCCGTCCGGTAGGCGCTTTCTCCTATCTGGGAAGATACCGCACCATTGATTTCCCGATCTCAAATATGAGCAACAGCGGAATCGACAATATTCAGGTATATGTCCGCCAGAAACCACGCTCACTGACAGAGCATCTTGGAACAGGCCGTCACTACAATATCAACTCCAAACGCGGCAACCTGAATATCCTGTATACGGAGCACAATCAGATCGGCGATGTCTACAGTACAGATATCGCTGCATACATCGAAAATATGGACTGCATCGAAGGTATCCAGTTCCCGTATGTTGTCATCGCTCCAAGCTATATGGTATATACTGCTGATTACAGCGTATTCTTAAAAGAGCATATTGAGTCCGGAGCGGATATTTCCATAATGTATCACTCCGTTGACAATGCAAAAGAAGCATTCCTCAACTGCAATATCGTAAATATTAACAAGCAGAAAGGTGTGCTCTCACTGGAGCCGAACCATGGAAATGCAAAGAACAGAACAATCTCCATGGATACATATGTAATGTCCAAAGAACTGTTCCTTGACCTGGTTAAGAAAGCGCATAAGATGTCTTCCATGTACACCTTCGCTGATATCCTCAACGAGGAGTGTCAGGAACTTGACATTCGTGCCGTTCTGCATCGCGGATACTTTGCAGCGATCACAGATTTCAACAGCTACTATCATGCAAATATGGATCTGATCGACCTCAAACATGCATCCGACCTTTTCGATCCGGAATGGCCGATCTATACGCGTACAAACGATTCCTGCCCGACTCAGTATTTCGAGGGAAGCAAAGTTACCTCTTCTGTTATCTCCAACGGATGCCTGATCGAAGGTACAGTGGAGAATTCCATCATCGGAAGAGGATGTACAATTAAACCGGGTGCTATCGTAAGAAACTGTGTAGTTTCTGCGGATGTAACAATCGGAAAGGGAGTACATGCAGAGAACCTTGTAATTGATAAACATGCAAGACTGATTCGCGGCAAGAGAGTCATTGCAGCGCCGGAGAAACCCGGATACATCAGACGCGGGGATGCACTGTAAGCTTGATTATATGCAGTTGACCTGATATACTGTAAACATAAAAGGGAAGCCACAAACGGCTTACCCGATAATAACATTAGCGTGTTACAATGTAACAGCCGTCACTATCGCGAGTAGTGGCGGCTTATTTTTTTCCCTTGAAAATCTCATAGCAGAGACTGACAAGGGCGACAATGAATATCCCGAACTGAATGAATTTCTTTAACAGTTCAGCTATTTAGTCCATTAACACTTGCCGTCTGAAACGTTCGGAAGCGGGCGTGGAGTTGACACACTTATTCTGTGAAAGGGAGACAACC
>JAHZHF010000209.1:3075-5420 GCA_019420405.1 Clostridiales bacterium | reverse complement strand
GGGGATGGAGGATGGCGAGGGGCGCCTTCGGAAGGGAATTAGTGAAACTTAAAGTGCCGGATACGGATGTTAGGGCAGGCGGGGCGCTTGTCTGAGCGTCAGCGAGTTAAGCCCCGGCTGTCCTTGCCTTTAATCCGTATCCGGTACTTTGTAGTTTCCCTTATCCCCTGAAGCGAAGCCCTGAGTCGTCCTCTATCTCCGCAGAATACGTTTGAGAATCGTCCCTGTTTTCGGATGTTTTTTACACGGGCGTTAGTGAACTTTATAGCTGAACTCTACCGCTCCTCCCGGAAGTAGTTCGATCCGCAGCTCTTCGGCTGTGCATGCTCCCTGCTCTCTCTCATGCTTGTGATGACAAGTACAAGCACTGTTGCAATATATGGGAACATATCGTAAATCTGTGCCGGGAGGCCCGGAATTTTTATATACATTCTCATGACGGTAAGGCCGCCGAACACAAGCGCTACAAGCATTCCGCGGGCCGGGCTCCACGTTGCGAAAATTACAAGTGCCACCGCCAGCCATCCATATCCGCTGACACAGTCATGAACCCACACGCCGGATGTGGTAACCATGCTCATATACATGCCGCCGATCCCGCAGATTCCTCCGCCGATCACAGTCGCTACATATTTGTACAGAGTAATGTTAATTCCGGCTGCATCCGCAGTCGCCGGATTTTCTCCCACTGCCCGGAGGTTTAAGCCAACCCGGGAACGGTTGAAAAACCAGGCCATAATAATTGCCACGATAATCGCAAAATACACAAGCCAGTTATAGCCGAACAATAAACGCCCAAGCACCGGGATATCCGAGAGCACCGGGATATCAAGTCCGGAAAATGCCTTCTTTGTCACGTCTGATACAGCCACATATCCGCCGGCTTTCTGTCCGATAAATTCGCCGAAGAAGTTACCGAATCCCGTTCCGAAGATCGTTAGCGTCAGTCCGGTTACGTTCTGGTTCGCCCGAAGCGTAATGGTAAGGAAGCTGTAGATCAGCGCTCCTCCCGCACCTGCGAGAAAAGAAGTCAGAAGAGCGATCCCCGCAGAGAGAACTCCATTTGGCGTTCCGCCTCCGCCGATCACAGCCTGCTCATAGTAGTAGGAGCCGGCAAGTCCCGTGATCGCTCCCATAAACATCATCCCTTCCACACCCAGGTTGAGATTGCCTGATTTCTCAGTAAGGATCTCACCGAGCGCTCCGAGAAGAAGCGGAGTGCCTGCAAGCACCGCCGCGATAAAAAGTACGTTTAATGTACTAAGCATGGTCTTCCTCCTTTCCTCTTCTGATCAGCTTATATGAGATGAAGAACTCACAGCCGAGCATAAAGAACAGGATAATGCCGATCAGCACGTCCGCTGCCGATGCCGGAATCTTAAACTGGGTCTGGATCGCATTGGAGCCGCGTTCCAGCATGGCGATAAATACAGATACGACCAGCATTCCAAATGGATTCATTTTTGCGAGCCATGCAACGGTGATCGCGGTAAATCCCACACCGCCTGCGGTTCCCTCGGTGATCGTATAGTCGGAACCCGCGAACTGGAGCATACCGACCAGACCGCAGAGAGCGCCGGACAAAAACATGGTTCTGCGGAACACCTTTCCCACATTGATTCCCGCATACCGGGCTGTATTATTACTCTCACCCACAACTGCAATCTCGTATCCCTGTTTTGTCTTATTAAAGTAGATATAAGATACTACCACTAGAACAAGCGCCAGAATCCATCCCCAGTGCACCCCGAGCACCTTCGTAAGACGGGCGCCCGGAACAAGCATCGCGATTTTCGGATAACTGCTTCCCGGAGCTTTCCACGGGCCGTTCATCAGGTATTTGATAAACGCCAGGGCAATATAGTTGAGCATCAGGGTGAACAGTGTCTCGTTAGTTCCCCACTTTGCTTTGCATACAGCCGGAAGAAGACCGTAGATACCTCCCGCCACAATCGACGCCAGCATCATGAGGATTACGAGCGGAAGTTTCGGGAAAATATGTGCCGTAAAAAGGCCGAAAGCTCCGGCCGCCACAGCGCCCACAAGGATCTGCCCCTCACCTCCGATATTCCAGAATTTCATCTTAAATGCAAACGAAATACCGATTGCAGTGATCAGAAGCGGAATTGCGATCTTGATCGTCTCATAGGTCACTGTCCGGGAGCCCCAGGCCCCCTGTACCATGGATATATAAACAGAAAACGGATTGTGTCCCAGCAAGAGGATAACGATTCCTCCGGTGACGAGAGACAGAATGAAAGCAACGGCACGGATCGTCCAGGCCTTCCGTGGGGAGATCGTATCGCGCTTCACCATCCGAAGAAGCGGTTCTTTTACCTGTGTAC
>JAHZHF010000209.1:0-3065 GCA_019420405.1 Clostridiales bacterium | reverse complement strand
TGAACTCATTCTGCCACCTCCTCTTTCGTCTCTCCTGCCTGACTCTGTTCCGTATGGATCATCATCAGACCGATATCCTCCTTTGTAACCTTCCGGGGATCAACTATGCCGCTCACCTTTCCGCCGCACATTACCATGATACGGTCTGAGAGCTGCATCAGCACATCCAGATCCTCACCGATGAAGATTACCGCCACGCCCTTTTTCTTCTGCTCGTTCAGCAGGTCATAAATACGGTAGGACGAATTGATATCAAGCCCGCGCACCGGATAGGCAACAATGAGTACGGATGGCTGACAGGCGATCTCCCGGCCCAAGAGCACCTTCTGTACATTTCCTCCGGAGAGCCGACCTACAGAAGTCTCCACGCCGGGTGTTACGATCTCCAGCTCTTCGATCAGCTTTTCCGCCAGAGCTTTCGGGGTTTTTCTGTCTACGAAAATCCCTTTATTTGATTTATAGCTTCTCAGCATGACATTGTCTGTCATATCCATCCCGGCCACAAGCCCCATACCCAGACGATCCTCGGGAACAAACGCCATGGAAATTCCCTTCTTCACAATCTCATCCGGCTTAAGCCCCAGTATTCTCTCCTGAACCGGAACGCCGTTATGTTCGCCGGAATAGAGCACGGAACCGCCGATGGAGGGATATAATCCCGCGATTGTCTCGCAGAGCTCTTTCTGTCCGCTCCCGGCAATTCCCGCAACACCCAGGATCTCTCCGCCGTATGCCTCGAAGGACACATTGTCAAGAGCCTTTACACCATCCCCATTTAAACAGGTCAGATCAATCACCTGAAGCCGTTTCTCACCGCGCTCCACTTCCGGACGGTCAATCTCAAGACTGATCGGGCGTCCCACCATCATCTCCGTAAGCTGTGCCTGGTTCGTATCCGAAGTATTGACAACACCGATATACTCTCCTTTTCTTAAGATCGCCACCCGGTCCGAAATCGCCAGTACTTCGTTGAGTTTATGTGTAATAATGATGATGGACTTTCCGTCCTGCTTCATATTCCGAAGCACTGCAAACAGTCTGTCCGTCTCCTGTGGAGTCAGCACCGCCGTCGGCTCGTCCAGGATCAGGATATCCGCTCCCTTGTAGAGCACTTTCAGGATCTCCACCGTCTGTTTCTCGGAAACAGACATGTTGTAGACCTTTTTGGCCGGATCCAGTTCAAATCCGTATTTCTCTGCCAGCTCGGATACCTTTCTGTTGATCTCCTTCCGGTTTACTGTCGCTTTCCCATCCAGTCCCAGCACGATGTTTTCCGCTGCCGTCAGCACATCCACCAGTTTGAAATGCTGGTGAATCATGCCAATGCCGAGTGCAAAGGAGTCCTTCGGGGAACGGATCGTGACTTCCTTTCCTTTCACGTAGATCTCCCCGTGATCCGGGAAATAGATTCCCGACAACATATTCATTAAAGTTGTCTTTCCGCTTCCATTCTCTCCGAGCAGAGCAAGGATCTCCCCATTCTTAAGCTCAAGATTGACATCCTTGTTTGCGGTCACTTTTCCGAATGTCTTAGTCACATGGTGCATTTTTACTGCATATCCTGCTGCCTCACTCAAAATATCACCTTCCTTCATCGGATAAACAAAGCCGTCCGAAGACGGCTCTGTCCTTTCTCGCATCCGGCCTGATGACCAGATCTCTGTTGAATTACTCCACTACCGTACATCCGTCGACAATATACAGCCAGGACGGAGCGGAAGCCTCTTCCTGCTCGTGGAAATATTCGCCTTCGGCAACCTCGTATTCCTCGCCGTCCGGTGTTACACCATGAAGCGGGCCTGAGAATACGTGAAGCTCTCCGGACTCGATCTTAGCCGCCGCCTCATCGATCGCTTCCT
The DNA here is from genome assembly GCA_019420405.1 of Clostridiales bacterium. Lineage (GTDB taxonomy): Bacteria > Bacillota > Clostridia > Lachnospirales > Lachnospiraceae > Mediterraneibacter. The sequence continues at coordinate 1,206 of JAHZHF010000209.1, read as the reverse complement.
GAGTTCCCTCAGCGGCAATCGCCTCGTTGAGCGGTGACAGATAAACCGCGCCGTCTGCAAGTCCCTTGCACCAGTCAGTCGGGATCTCCTCGCCGTCGATCATCGCCTGAACCGCCTCAGTCACGTAGATACCCCAGTCAATACGCGGGGAGATCAGAGAAGCGTTCGGAGCAGCCTCGATCATATCGTTATTGTATCCAACCTGCCATACGCCATTCTCCTCAGCCGTAGTAGCCGGAGCTGTAGAATCGGAATGCTGCGAAATCACATCGCATCCGCGGTCGATCAGTGCCTTTGCCACCTGGGACTCTACTGTCGGATCATTCCAGGAGTTCGTGTACATGATATCCATCGTCACATCCGGATTCACGCTCTTCGCCCCCAGGTAGAATGCGGTGTATCCGCTGATAACCTCTGCGAACGGAAACGCCGCAACATATCCCAGCTTGTTCGACTCCGTTTTCAACCCTGCCGCAATACCTGCAAGATAACGGCCCTCGTAGATCGATGCAAAATAGTTATGGAAATTATCCAGGCCGGAACTCTCTGCCTGATAACCTGTCGCATGGCAGAACTGCACGTCCGGGTACTCTGTCGCAACTTCTTTTACATAATCCTCAAAACCAAAACTTGTAGCAAAGATAATATTGCATCCTGCTTCTATCAGCTCTCTTAATGCTGTATCGCAGGACGCATCCTCCGGCACATTATATTTATTGATGATCTGATCGTCGCTTAACCCCAGTTCCTTCTGCATCTCCTGGGTTCCCAGATCCTGGTTGTAGGTATACCCCATATCACTCGGATCAGAAATGTGTACAAATCCTACCTTAATCTCGTCTTTCGGAATTCCCTCCGACGCTGTCGAAGTGGAATCGCCACTGTCGCTTCCCCCTGTCTCTGCAGCCGGAGCTCCGCACCCTGCAACAAGGGTGACTGCCATAGCTGCGCACAAAAATACGCTGATGATCTTCTTTTTCATGCTTTTTTCCTCCTTTTTGTGATGCCCCTTTCCCCGGGGCTCCTCCTGTGATTAAAAAATGCTATCCTGATTTTGCCGAACTTACAATTTGTTCTTTCACGGGATAGCTTCAACTCTATTTTACGCTCTGGGGGATAAGAAGTCAACAATCTGGTAAAAAAAGACATATCAGCTATTTAGTTCACTAACACTTGCCGTCTGAAACGTCCGGAAGTGGGCGTGGA
>JAHZHF010000208.1:3395-5463 GCA_019420405.1 Clostridiales bacterium | reverse complement strand
CCTGTTCCCTTCATCAGAATACGTGTTACTAAATATCTGCCCCGCTTCCGGACGTAATCTAACGGAAAATGTTAGTGCACTAAATAGCTGAATTCCAACTTCCCAGAGTAAAAAAATGTAAAAACTTTTTGACATTTCACTGCCACCATGTTATAGTCAAAATGTAAAAAGTTTTTGACATTTTTAGGAAGGAGCGATTTTCACCATGAGTACATTGTCCATCTTAATTCTCCCGTTTTTTATCTTTATTATAGTGCTGATCGTACTGGATATCGCCATGGTCATCTCGCTTGTCAGACCCGGTGACGAGCGCAGACAGTTAATTGTCTGGAAGGCAAGCACCTATACGCTGTTGGGCACGGTCGGCAGTCTCATTCTCAACATTATTGAAAACATTATAAACAGCAATCCCATGACTGTAAATCCGTTCACCACACTTGGCGCTGCTGCGATCATCTATTTTTTGCTGCTTCTGTTTTTCAAAAAAAAGTATGGTGGCTGATATGAAAAACCGAATCAGAGAAAGACGAAAAGAGCTAGGCCTGTCCCAGGAAGAACTGGCCGGAAGGTGCGGGGTCTCCCGGCAGACTGTAAACGCGATCGAGAATAACAAATACGATCCCACATTATCCCTTGCTTTTAAACTGGCAGAAGAGCTCAGTCTTCTCGTTGACGAGCTCTTCTCTCCCTCATAATCATCCACAGCGCCGCAGCGCTGAAAACCGCATACCCGATCACGGAGAAGGCTGACGCCTCAATCCCGAAGTCTCCTCCTGTGACTGCGAAATTCCTGCTGTCCAGAACATAGTTAAATAAAAACTGATCATTCCCGGAAGTTCCGATATTGAAGATTCCACCGACTATGAGGAAGTTCCAGACCGCATGGATCAGCGCACTGTTCCAGACGCTCCCGCTCTCATACGTCACCAGGGAAAATAGGATTCCCACCAGACTTCCCGCGGCAACAAGCTGTATCATGCCGGCCGCATCCAGCTCAGCGCCGATCGCATGAGACAGCGCTCCCGGCTGCCGCAGGCAATCCGCTCTTCACGATTCCCTGCCCTGCCAGCAGTGCGGTCAGCTGGGATGCAATCAGAGAAAGATACGCCAGCACACAGGCCAAAATTGTCTCTCTGTTTCCAATCCTATTTTTCATTTTCATTTTATAACTTCCTGTTAATATTTTTCTTATGGCATGATCTGAAATTCGATCCGCACGGAAAAAACATTTCCCTCCAGTTCCGCATTGATTATGCCGCCCATCCTCTCCACGAGCCCCTTCGCAATTGAGAGCCCAAGACCTGTGGATGTATGTGTCCTTGCAGAGTCCGCCTTGTAAAACCGTCCAAACACACGGTCAACGTCGATCTCCTCCGGTTTTTTCACATCATTGGAGCATCTGAACACCGCTTTGCCGTCTTGACGGAACAGTACCAGCGATATCTCCGTATCTCCGTGCACCAGAGCGTTTTTAACCAGGTTCTGGAGAGCACGGCGCACAGCTTCCTCATTTCCCTTTACAGGCAGGCGTCCCTCGCAGAAGTCCACTTCCGGCTCAATTCCCCTGCTCTGAAATTCTTCATAGAAAGAAAATACCGTATCATAAACACATTTTCCAAAATCAATGCACTCCACTGCAACTTCATAATCGGCATCCTGCAGTCTTGTGTAGGTAAACAGTTCCTCCAGCATTTCCTTAAGGCTGGAAATGCGCGACTGAATGATCTGAATATACTTCCTCCGCTCCTCCTCCGAATCGCTCTGCTGCAAGAGCTGGAAATATCCGTCCAGGGAGGTGAGCGGCGTGCGGATATCATGGGACAGATTCGTTATGGTTTCCTTGAGCTGCGCCTCGTTCTGACGTGCTCCCTGCCGTATCTTACGGGAGAGATCAAGGACGTCATTAATCCCGTCGATCAGCTCATCGATTTCTTTCAGAGGCAGATTCGAAGTAAGGCGCAGATTCGTCCTGTTATCTTTCAGGAAACGCATCTGCCGGCTGATCTTTTTCACCTGCCGTCTGTAAAGTATTAAAATCATTGCCAGGATCACTGCCACAGCCGTGGCA
>JAHZHF010000208.1:0-3385 GCA_019420405.1 Clostridiales bacterium | reverse complement strand
CATAATCATTCTCCCTGCTTAACGCACATCTCTCTTTTTCACAGTTATCATGGCGAGTGCTGTGCAGATCACAGCAAACGCTGCTCCCACGGCCGCCGCCCGGATGAGAACCTCCGAAGACGAGCCAATCCCCGCCATCCATATATTTCCGTCCGGCATAAACCGGCTGATATCAAACTTCCAGGACGGCGCAAGTTCAGCCACAGCCCTGTTGATCAACGAATATACCGGAACCGAAAGGCCCAAAACCATAAGGATTCCCGCTGTCATTCCAAAGGCTGAACTCTTTGTCAGCGTACATAAGAAGATAATAAGCGCTGCGAACCCCACGTTCAGAAGGTACTGCGCTCCGAGAAACGGGAGCATATCTGACACTGCACCCACTGCAAACCGCTCTCCCCAGAAGAGCTTTCCCATCACTCCTGTGGAAACCACAAATATCACAGTCATCAGAAAAACCTGCACGGCGGATACTACCAGCTTTGAAACAGCCAGAACGCCCCGGTTCGGAAGTTGTCCCGCTATATTTTTGATATATCCGTTTTTCTGTTCCGCACTGCCGAATATAGCTGCAAATATGACACAGAGCAGTGTAAGCATCCCGCTTGTCATCTGAGTACTGATCAGCTCTCCGGCATCAATCTCGCCGCTCACCCATGCCGGATCAGACTCCGCGTAGATTCCGATCTGACGGTCCGCATTTGACATATCCGTATCCGAAGCGGCATTCCCGGCTGCGATCTCTTCCGCCGACTCCTGCGCATACTGCGGATCTTCCGCCATTGCATCGACATCCATATTCGCCATGGTAACACAGAAAACAGCGATTCCTATAGTAAAAATCAGGATCACCCATGTTGAAACCGAACGAAACATCCTGTAAAGATCCATTTTTATCAGATTAAGCATTGACAGCACCTCCCGTGAGATTTAAGTAATAGTCCTCCAGCTCCTCGTTTTTCACAGTGATCCCCAGAGTTTTAATCCTGTGCTGCGCCAGCGAAAATGTAATCTCGCCACTGTCATTTAATCTTTCAAAGATATGGATTGTGTCCGGATCAACGACCTTGTACCTTGTAATCCCCATTTCATCCAGCACGGTACATGTGCCCCGCGTATCATCGGTCTTTAGCTCGATCCTCTCACTGCATCTCTCGAGCAGCTCTTCCCTTGTCAACTCCTGAATCAGGACTCCGTCGTGGATGATCCCGTAGTGAGTCGCGATCTTGGAGAGCTCCTCCAAAATGTGGCTGGAAATAATCAGAGTGATGTTCCTCTCGCTGTTCAGACGGAAAAGTGTGTCCAGGATTTCCGCGATTCCCTGTGGGTCAAGCCCGTTGATCGGCTCGTCTAAAACAACCAGATCCGGATCTCCCACAAGCGCCAGGGCGATCCCCAGCCTCTGTTTCATTCCCATAGAAAAGTTCTTTACCTTTTTCTTTCCTGCATCTGAGAGTCCCACAATGTCCAGCAGTTCTTCGATCTCATTTTTCTTTCTCACTCCCATTGCCAGACATTTCAGTTTTAGATTGTCCGCCGCCGTCATATTCGGATAGATGCCCGGCGATTCAATCAGAGTCCCAACCCGGGACAGATAGCGGTACGCTTCCTTCCCCGTCTTTCCAAACAGGGTAAAGTCCCCCTCCGTCGGAGATGCCAGACCGCTGATCATCTTCAGGAGCGTAGTCTTTCCTGCCCCGTTCCGCCCGATCAGGCCGTAGATATCGCCTTGGCGGATATGAACATTTACCGAATTCACGGCTTTATGCCTGCCGTACTGCTTCGTCAGGCTGTTTGTACACAGTAAGTATTCCATCATTCATGCCTCCTTTGCTCTACAATCCTATCCTGTAAATACAAATAAAGCGCAAAGCAAAGTTTAAGAAATGTTAAAGTAACAGTTCAGCCATCTGTCATCAGTCGCGGGATTTATGCTTGCATAAGAATCCGACGACTGATGCACAGATGAGTTGAGCGCCCGTCTATGAGTAAAACAGTGGCGTCAGCCACAATAAGCACGCAGTGCGGTTTTACGAATGGCGCGGGCTGAACTGTTGCTAAAGTTCACCCGCTCAGTCCTGTTTTCTAAGCCGGAACCCGATCCCCCATACCGTTTCAATATACTCCCTGTCTGTCACAGCCTTGAGCTTTTTCCTTATATTGCTGATATGGACATTGATCGTCTTGTCCTCCCCGATATAGATATCATCCCATGCATAGTCATAAATATCCTGCTTGGAAAACACTTTGTTCGGATGCAGAAGAAGAAGCTCCAGGATCTTAAACTCCTGCTTTGTCAGCTCAAGCGCCCTGCCGCTGACCTCCGCGGCAAAAGAATCCGGAAACAGTTTCAGCTCACCACAGGAAAGAATATCGTCACGCTTCGAACGCTGCTCTCCATCCCCTGCGAAGCGGCGGATCTGCACCCCGACGCGGGCGATGAACTCCTGGATATCAAACGGCTTCGTCATATAGTCCTCCGCCCCGGACGTCAGAAGCCCGACCTTACTGTCGATGCTGTCCTTAGCGGACACTACCATCACCGGGATATTCTGCTTCTTCTTAATCTGCGGAAGCAGCTCCTCCCCGTTCATTCCCGGCAGCATCAGATCAAGCACTGCCAGGGAAAATGTCTCCTGTCCGATGTACAGAAGCCCTTCCGTGCCTGAAAAGGCCTGGGTACATTCGTGCCCGGCTTTTTTCAGCGCATCCGCCATCATATTATTAATATCCGTATCGTCCTCGATAATTAAAATTCTGCTCAAACCAATGTCCTGCCTTTCTGAATTTAAGTAACAGTTCGGCCATAGGGCTGTCCATGAGCTGAGCGCCCGTCTATGAGTAAAACAGCGGCGGCAGCCACAATAAGCACGCAGTGCGGTTTTACGAATGGCACGGGCTGAACTGTTACGAATTTCAACAGTAGTTTTATATAACGTCTATATTATACAATCCGTGTTGCTTTTGTCAAAGGAAGACCGGGAAAGCTCTGTTCAGCTATAAAGTTCACTAACTCCCGCATGAAAAACGTCCGAAAACAGGGACGATTCTCAAACGTATTCTGCGGGGATGGAGGACGGCTCCGTGCTTCGCTCCAGGGAATAAGGGAAACTACAAAGTACAGGATACGGATGTTAGGACAGCCGGGGCTTAACTCGCTGACGCTCAGACAAGCGCCCCGCCTGCCCTAACATCCGTATCCGGTACTTTAAGTTTCACTAATCCCCTTCCGAAGGCGCCCCTCGCCCTCCTCCCTTCCCACAGAATCTTTCTCAAAATAGGGCTGTTTTCTGGTTTTTTCAAGGCGTAAGTTAATGAATATATAGCTTTCAAAAGTAAGGCGCGGCCGGAAGACTTTCGCAACCAAGAGTCCTCAAGCCGCGCC
>JAHZHF010000207.1 GCA_019420405.1 Clostridiales bacterium | reverse complement strand
ACGTCGCCGATATGGACCGGAGCTTCGATCTCCACGCCTTTTAGGGCTCTCACGCATTCGAATATCTTCCCTTTCGGTATATCTTCCTTAGTCTTTACGGACACCATGTCTGCTGCCCCGCCCCGCACTTTTACAGTGGAGGTTACGATACGGGTCGGGTTCGTCACCTCTTTCCGGGCATAGACTTCGCCCCTTTTGCATGTATTCCCGGTCACGCTTATGATCTCTTCCCCCTCCATCTCCACGGTGATGGGACACCCCATGGGACAGCTTATACAGGTCAGATTTCTGATTTCCATTGCCTACGCCTCCTCTATCTTCACTGTGATTGTCTTAAGATCGGGATAATTCAGAAGCTGGTCTTTTTTCAGCCTGATCTCCTCCATCTCCCCCGGAGCTACGATCTGCCGTTTTCTGTGAATTACCCTCTCATCGTCGAAATATGCGCTCACATAGCAGTTTTTGTATACGCCTCCTACACGGAAACGAACGGTCAGCTCCTCGTCCATCCGGGCCGGATTGACTGTCAACGGAACTGTGTAGCGCACGCCGTCCACCGGGTTTAGGCGGATCTCATATCCGCTCTCCCCGCCTTCGCGGTTTCCTTTGACGTACTCTGCAGCGTTCTTTCCCGCTGCAGCCGCCTCCTCGGACACAAAGTCCACCAGGTCATGTACATGAAGCACGTTGCCGCAGGCGAATACCCCGTCGATATTCGTCTCAAGACTCTCATTTACCTTCGGCCCAGATGTCACCGGGTTCATCTCCACTCCCATTCCGTTGGAAAGCTCATTCTCCGGAATCAGCCCGACAGAAAGAAGAAGGGTATCACAGGAGTAAAATTCTTCTGTCCCCGGGATCGGTTTTCCGTTTTTATCCACCTCGGCGAGCGTCACGCCCTCCAGGCGCTCTTTCCCTTTTATATCAACCACGGTGTGGCTCAGTTTCAGCGGGATTCCGTAATCGTCAAGGCACTGCACGATATTCCTTTTCAAACCTCCGGAATAGGGCATCAGCTCGGCTACCACCTTCACCTTCGCCCCTTCAAACGTCATCCTCCGCGCCATAATCAGCCCGATGTCCCCGGAACCAAGAATCACCACTTCGCGGCCCGGCATAAGCCCTTCCATATTGACAAGCCTCTGAGCCGTGCCTGCCGAATAGATTCCCGCAGGACGGTATCCCGGGATATTTAAGGCGCCTCGCGGACGCTCGCGGCATCCCATGGCCAGAATCACAGCCTTCGCCTGGATCTCAAAGAGTCCTTCCGTTCTGTTCATCGCAGTGACAATCTTGTCCGGACTGATATCCATCACCATCGTGTTTAGGCGGTATTCAATTTTCAGTTCCTCTGTCTGGTCGATAAACCTCTGCGCATACTCCGGCCCGGTCAGCTCTTCCTTAAATGTATGAAGGCCGAAGCCGTTGTGAATACACTGGTTTAAGATCCCGCCCAGCTCTTTGTCCCTCTCAAGGATCAGGATGCTCTCAATCCCGTTTTTCCTCGCCGAGACTGCTGCCGCAAGGCCGGCCGGGCCTCCTCCGATAATCACAATATCATAATTCTTCATCTCCGAAGCCTTCCTTTCTATAATGTATCTTTATTCGTCCCCAGCACAAGCCTGGACGCTCCGCCCGCCTTCGTAATTTCGGACATCTCTGTTCCGAGCTCCCTGGCGAGGATCTCCATTGTCCTCGGAGAGCAGAAGCCTGCCTGGCACCGCCCCATCCCGGCCCTTGTCCTTCTCTTCACTCCGTCAAGGGACTTCGCGCCGAGTGGACGCCGGATCGCGTCAATGATCTCTCCCTCTGTAATCATCTCACATCGGCAGATGATATTTCCATAAGCCGGTTTTCTCCGGATCAACTCGGCCCGTTCTTCCTTAGACAGAGTCTCCGGGTTCAGGATTCCTTTTCTTGTGGCTTTAAAGTTCTCTTTTTTCTTAAGATTCAGTTTGCTGCTCACGAGATCCGCTACCATCTCACCAATGGCAGGACAGCTTGTAAGCCCCGGCGACTCAATCCCGGCGCAGTCGATGAAGCCTTCCGCGTCCTTCACTTCCCCGATCAGGAACTCGGAACCGTCCTCATGAGCTCTCAATCCCGCAAAAGAAGTGATCACCTGTCGCATGGGCAGGTTCTTAACGCTCTGTCCGGCTTTTAAGATTACCTGGTCAAGCCCCTCCCGCGTCGTGTTTGTCCCCTCTTTGTCCTCGATATCAATGGCAGTCGGTCCCACCAGCAGATTTCCGTGAACGGTAGGACTTACCAGAACCCCTTTTCCGTATTTGCCCGGAAGGGAGAAGATCGTCCGGCTCACATGTTTTCCGGCGTTTTTATCCAGAAGACAGTAGTCCCCTCTTCTCGGTGTAATATGAATCTTCTCGCCGCTCACCATATTATGGAACTGATCCGCATAAACTCCGGCTGCGTTCACCACACATCTGGCCTGGAACGTCCCGCTGTTTGTCCGGAGTTCAAACCCGTTCTCCAGCTTCACGATCTCCTGAACCTCTGTATCGAACCGGAATTCCACTCCATTCTCACACGCATTTTCCGCCAGAGCTATGTTCAGATTAAAGGGACATACAATCCCCGCCGTCGGTGCATAGAGCGCTGCATAAACATTGTCCGTAAGGTTTGGCTCCATGGCAAGAGCCTCCTCCCGGTTTATGATCTTTAAGTCCTTCACGCCGTTTTTCTGTCCTCTCTCATAGAGCTCCATGAGGCCCGGCATATCCTCTTCACTTAAGCAGACTACAAGCGAGCCAATCCTCTCAAACGGAAAATCCAGCTCCTCTGCCAGCTTGCCCATCATCTCGTTTCCCCTGACATTCAGCCTCGCCATCAGGGAACCGGGAATCGCATCATAGCCCGCGTGCACGATTGCACTGTTGGCTTTGGACGTACCGCAGCAGACGTCCTCCTCCTTTTCCAGCACGCATATCTTCGCCTGAAAGCGTGAGAGCTCACGTGCGGAAGCCGCGCCGGATACGCCCCCTCCGATTATGATCACATCATACATGACTCTTTTCTCCTTCCGATTTCTCCGTATTTCAGTCTTCTTTCGCCCAGCCGTAAGCATATTTCACAGCCTTATTCCATCCCTTGACCATTTTCCGCCTCTTCTCGTCGCTGATCGACGGAGTAAAGGTCCTGTCAATGGCCCAGTTTCTCACCACATCTTCCTTGCTCTGCCAGTATCCTACCGCAAGCCCTGCCAGATAGGCCGCTCCCATGGCTGTCGTCTCTACACACTGGGGCCGGTTCACCGGAGCGTTGATAATGTCCGCCTGCGTCTGCATCAGGAAATCATTGGCACTTGCGCCGCCATCCACTTTAAGCGAAGCAAGCGCGATTCCGGAGTCCGCCTTCATGGCCTCCAGTACGTCGTTCACCTGATACGCGATAGACTCCAGCGTAGCCCGGATAATATGGTACTTGTTGACGCCGCGGGTAATTCCCACGATAGTTCCGCGTGCATACTGATCCCAGTGCGGGGCTCCAAGCCCGGTAAACGCCGGAACAACATAGCATCCGTTCGTATCCTTCTCCTTCTTTGCCATGTACTCGGAGTCCATGGCTGAATCGATAAGCCGCATCTCATCCCTGAGCCACTGCACCGCCGCTCCGGCCACAAAAATCGATCCTTCCAGGGCATATGTCACTTTCCCGTCCAGTCCCCAGGCGATGGTTGTGACCAGCCCATTCTGGGAAAATACCGGTTTTTCTCCCGTATTCATCAGCAGGAAGCATCCGGTTCCATATGTATTCTTCGCCTCCCCCGGCATAAAACAGGTCTGGCCAAAGAGCGCCGCCTGCTGGTCTCCCGCCGCTCCCGCAATCGGGATCGGGCCTCCCAGGAAAGAGGGATCAGCTGTTCCATAGACACAGCTTGACGGTTTCGGCTCCGGCAGCATACTTTTCGGAATATCAAGCACTTCCAGGATCTCGTCGTCCCACTCAAGGGTATTGATATTAAAGAGCATGGTTCTGGATGCATTGGAATAATCTGTCACATGAACTGCTCCTTTTGTCAGTTTCCAGATCAGCCACGTCTCCACCGTGCCGAACAAAAGCTCTCCTTTTTCCGCCCTCTCTCTCGCACCCGGAACATTGTCCAGAATCCACTTGATCTTCGTCGCGGAAAAATAAGCGTCTATCACCAGTCCTGTCTTCTCCCGGAATATCTCCGTAAACCCTCTCTCCACAAGGGAGTCGCAGTATTCCGACGTTCTCCTGCACTGCCACACAATCGCATGATACACAGGCTCTCCCGTATTTTTATCCCAGACGATCGCCGTCTCCCTCTGGTTCGTGATCCCGATCGCGGCGATGTCCTCCGCGGAAGCCCCGATCATATTCATGGCTTCTACCGCGACTCCGAGCTGGCTCGCCCAGATCTCATCCGCATCGTGCTCCACCCAGCCAGGCTTCGGGAAATACTGTGTAAATTCCCGCTGAGCCACACTGCACATCTCTCCCTTTTCATTAAACAGGATACACCTGTTGCTGGTCGTCCCCGCGTCCAGCGCCATCACATATTTTGCCATTTTTATATCCTCCTTCTGATTCTTCACATATTCCACACATCCATATTTGTCGACGAGACACATACCGCTCCCGCATCCAGCGCCGCCATAACGGACTTCTTGTCCGTAAGCAGCCCTCCCGCAATGATGGGCGTCCTCGACGACTGGCAGATCTTTCTTATAATATCCGGCATCAGCCCGGGAAGAACTTCAATCACATCCGGCTTCACCCCGTGCTGCTGTCCGCGGATGTTCTCCAGAGCCATAGAGTCAATCAGGAAATACCTGAGCACGGTAAACAATCCCAGCTCTCTGCCCCTCCGGATCAGCGGAGGTTTCGTCGAGATAATCCCGTCAGCCCTGGTACTGTTTTTAATAAAGTCAACAGCGATCTCCTTTGCGCTCAGGCCGCCGACCAGATCCATATGGACAACCGCCATCTTTCCCGCATCTTTTATTTTCTCCGTAATATCACGGATACTGCAGATATCGCCGAAAAGGATAAAGACGATCCGGATATCACTCAATTTGCAGCATCTTTCCAGCCCTTCCATATCCTTGACTGCCGCAATCACCGGACTCGCTTCCAGCATATCATAAAATTTCTGATCCATTGTTCTGTCTCCCCTGTTGAAAAATAGTTTCCTGTAGAAAAATAGTTCCCTATGGAATAAAAAAGAGAGCAGGCAGGAAAAACAACATTTCTGTTGTTCTTTTGCTCTCCTCTCTCAGCATCTGGTTTTCAACTGAAAAAATTTTATCATAATACACAATTATTTACAAGAGTTTTTTTGAATTTCAGGCATATTGCTGTGACAGTTTCAGCTATAAAGTTCAATAACACTATCCGCAAAAAAAGTGTCCGGCCTCGCCTTACTTCTGGAAGCTATATATTCATTAACTTCCGTCTTAAAAAAACTAGAAAACAGCCCTATTTCGACAAA
>JAHZHF010000206.1 GCA_019420405.1 Clostridiales bacterium | reverse complement strand
CTCTTCGGCCTGTTAGATTTTCCGGATTCTGGAACGGAACATCGAACGGCTGTCTCCCTTTCACAGAATAAGTTTGTCAATTCCCCGCCGCTTCCGGACGTGATCCAACGGAAAATGTTAGTGCACTAAATAGCTGTAAACAGTCAGTTTTTACAGAAAGATTTCCGGCTCTCTGTCGCTCTGGCATACTTTTAACAGTTTCCGTTCTGCCAGATCCATTTTCAGCGAGTTTACACTCTTTGCCTTCTGTTTACAGATCTGCACGCACTTCATGCAGCCGATACATTTTTTGTGGTCGGTCTTCTTCGGATCTGAGATGGAGATAGCGCCCGCGGGACAGACTTTGGCGCAGGCGCCGCACTCGGTGCACAGACTGGTGTCCGCCTTTGGAAACAGGGAATTTTTCCCGTATTTCCGGTAGGGGGTGTTTCCGGGAACCATAAGGTTTAAACCGGAGAAATCATTTTCTTTGCGGAGCCTGCGGTTGAGCTCGGTTCCGTATTCTGCGGCGGTTTTTAAATCTGCTTTTCCGGGACGTCTCGCTCCGATCACCGGGACGATGGAATGTTTCGCCGGAAATGCAGCGGCGCCGATGATTTTGAAACCGCGTTTCTCTGCCTCGTTTTTCAGCTCCAGGAGAGCGTCCTCGTACTGGCGGCAGCCGTAGGTGGCAACCAGCGCGGCGGGGGTGTTGTCTCCGGAGATATTCTCCAGATATTCCATAAATAGCGCGGGAACCCGGCCGTAATATACAGGGATTCCAAACAGGACAAAATCGTTTGCGCCGAATTTGAGCACCGGCTTTTTCTCTTTATAAACGGACAAATCGAAGGATACAGATTTCAGTTCGATGCTCCGGGCGGTTTCCATGATGATCTTGCGTGTCGAGCCCGTAGGGCTGAAATAGACCAGCTTTAATTCATTCATTTTCATAAAGTCAAACACTCCTTTGTATGTATGCATATATGATAGATGATAGCACAGTACAGGCAGAATTGCACGGGTTTTGGAAAATATATTGTATTATTTGTATTATGTGATATAATACAAAAATAAAAAATATACATTGCGTATGAAGATAGATGCGAGAGGAGGAATCCCTATGATTATTAAGATCGATATGGCAGGCACTACACCGATCTATGAACAGCTCAGAAACGAGATCGTCAAGGGAATCGGGAGAGGAGAACTCTCTGACGGTGAGTCCCTTCCCACGGTGCGGCAGCTCGCGGCGGATCTGGGAGTCAATAATATGACTGTGAGCAAGGCTTACCAGCTTCTGAAAGCGGAGGGGTTCATCGAGACGGACCGGAGGAGGGGCGCGGTTGTGCGCCGTCCGGACAGGAGGGAGTTTTTCCTCGAGAAGATGGAAGGAGATCTGGAACTGCTGAGCGCGGAGGCAAAGATCAGAGGCGTCGATAAGGAAGAATTTGTCAGAATGTGCGAAGCGGCTTTTGCGGAAATGGAGGGATGACTTATGATGATGTTCTGGATATTCCTTGTGATTGATCTTGTCACGGTCGGCATTTTCTACGGCGTATATGGAAAGAAGTGGAAATATGAGGATGGGGCTCTTATGGGGGTGCATATTCCTCAGAGTGCGGCTCAGAGTGAAGAGGTGATATCGTTTATAGAGAGGTATCATAAACGTTCCGGCAGGTTTTATTTCTGGAATGTGGTTGCAAGCGTGCTCATCTGTGCGCTGAACTTCTGGTATGTGTCTGTGTTTATGATTGCGTGGTCCGTCTGGCTGGTCGAGCTGTGTGTCGGTGCGATGGGACTGCTGTGTGTGGCGCATAGAAAGTTATACGACATGAAGGTGGAGAAAGGCTGGGTCGGATGCGGAGGCAGCAGGATCCTGGCGGCAGATACGAAAACTTCTGCTCTGTCCGGGAAGATGGGAGCATCTCCGTGGTGGCATCTGGTATGTCTGGGGCTTGTTCTTTTGCCCTGTCTCCTGCCGGGGGTCAGGCGGTATATAGCGGAGGTGGACGGAGGATGGATATTCCTCTTTTCCGGCGTATTTCTCAGCGCCCTGTTCTTTGTTCTCCAGATGATCTACCGGCGGACAGCGAACAAAGTGTACAGTGAGGATACCGGGGTGAACCTGGAGATCAACCGGATGCAGAAAAGCGCCTGGTCCTGGGCGCTCCTCGGCGGAGATGCAGTCAATGTGGCGGCCAGCCTTTTTATAGCCCAGTGCATGGACGGGGCAGACTGGATTGGGGCCGGCGCACTTGCGGTATATATTTTCCTGGAGAGTATACCTCCGGTGTTTATCATCGCTGCATTTATCTATGTGAGCAGAAGGAAAAGAGCTCTTCTGAATGCAGACAGGACTCCGGTATACATCGACGACGATGTGTACTGGAAAAACGGGTGGTATTACAATCCAAATGACCGCCGTCTGCTTGTGCAGGACTGGATGTGCTCCTGGAACTACACAACCAATATGGCCCGGCCTGCGGGAAAGATAAGCATGGCAGTCGGCTTTGGGATACTGGTGATCGGCCTTCCGCTGCTCTGTGTGATATTCTTGAGGATAGACTTTACGCCGATCGCTTTAAAGGCGGGGGATACGCAGGTGGAGATTACTTCCGGATATTCGGATGTGGAGATTGACTATGAGGAGATTCTGGGGGTGCGTCTCATAGATGAACTCCCGGAGGATGACTATAAGAGGACAAACGGTTCGGCGGACGGCCGGATGCTGCTTGGAAAATTCAGGGGCAGAGAAACAGGAAAATGCCGGATGTATCTATATGTGGGATATGAACCCATTCTTGAGATTCAGACGGAGGAATGGATGATCTATGTGAACAGCAGGATAGACGGAGAGGCCGCCGGGTGGTATGATAAGATAAGTGCGATGCTGTAACATCAGACACAAAATGGCAGAAAAAGGAGTAGAAATATAAATGGCAGAAGAGAGAAGGGTAGCTGATTCCCTGGTGGAAACTGTGCACATGGTGCGGCCGAACCATATGAATGCGGCGGGCAGACTGTTCGGCGGAATGCTGATGCAGTGGCTGGATGAGGTGGCCGGGCTGGTTGCAAAGCGACATACAAGATCGAATGTAATCACAGCTTCTGTGGACAATCTGCGTTTTATTCACGGCGCGTATCAGGGGGAAATGGTGGTTATCATCGGAAAAGTAACGTACGTGGGGAATACTTCCCTTGAGGTGAGGGTAGATACCTATACGGAGAATCTGAACGATGGAATGCGTCATCCGATTAACCGGGCGTATTTTACAATGGTTGCTCTGGATGAAAATGACAAGCCGAAGAGAGTGCCGCGGCTCATACTGGAGACCGAGGCAGAAGAGGCAGAATGGCTTGCGGCTGAAAAGCGCCGCCAGATGCGGATGAAACGGAAGGAAGAAGGGTTTTAAAATCGTTTTAAAATCCGGATTTGCCCCCCCGGATTTAAAGACCGAGCATTCTGCGCGCAATCTTGCGGTCTTCCTCGGATGCATCGCGGTAGTGAGTAACCAGCTCCACTTCCTCTGCTGAGAGGTAGAGCGTATCGGCAGTGTCCTCGATCATGGCGGTGTAATACGGGCGAGAAGACTCGTTAATTACACCCGCCTTCCGGCAATTCTGTGTGAGAAGCTGTTCCAGTGAGAGATGGTAAATATCAGCGATGCGCACAAGCAGAAAAATATCCGGTATCCTCTTCCCGTTTTCGTAGTTGGAGTATGCCTGACGTGAGATATTCAGTTTTTCGCCAATCTGCTTCTGTGTATAGCCATAATCTTCCCTGAGTCTGCGCAGATTTTCTGCGAGTTGAATATTGGACACGGAAACACCTCCATCTTACTGGAAAAATAATTGTGAGAAACCTTTAAATTTTCATCATTATAACAATTTTTCCAGTTCAGAAAGTGTTATGCAACAAAACGTGTTGTTTTCAAATAAAAGCAACAAAGCGTTGCGTGTTAAAACCAATATTCAATAAAAGTGAGAACTAGTGTGGGCTATTTTTTGCTGAGCGTGCTGTTGTGGTAGTCGGAGGAATAAGTCACATCCTCGCCGAGCCATCCGGGAGCCCGGTAATCCCGGGCGGACTGTTCATCGGGAAATTCGATCTCTGCCAGGATCAGTGGAGCCAGCCCGCCTTCAAAGAGATCAAGCTCCAGCTTGAGCCCGTTTTCCAGAGGAATAACATATCTCGTCTTTGTAATAATACGGCCGTCCGCTTTGGCTATAAGATGAGAATATGCTTCTTCCGTCAGGGGAAGATTGTATTCTTCCCGTGCCATGAGTCCCCGGGACTTGTAGGTGAGAAAAAAGTCACTGCCGTCTCTGCGGACGCGGACAACGGGATCGGTACACAGATAGCCCTGTTCGATCCGGCGGCAGGGATAGTCCTCCGGCCGGAATGGTAACTGCTGTAAATTTTTAATGAGAAATTTTCTCTCGATTTCCATGTGAAATTCTCCCTCCTGTATGCAGCACATGCGGGGGGCCCCCGGTTCGGCTGTGGTATGTGAACGATTATAGAATATTTTTGGGGGATGCGCTACCCCCCCTGAGGGGTCAAATGTTTAGTTCGTTGCAATTGTCCTTCCGGTCTGATAAACTGGACGAAGAGAATCTGCATCAGCAGTATCAGGTCTTGAATTTATTTTATAGAAAGAAGGAAAAAAGATGAAGAAGGTTTGTGTTTTTCTGGCAGACGGTTTCGAGGAGATTGAAGGACTGACCGTGGTGGATATCCTCCGCCGGGCGGGAATCGAGACGGAGATGGTATCGGTCATGGGGCGAAAACAGATCAAAGGAGCTCACGGGATTCAGGTTGAGGCGGACAGCGTTTTTGAAGAGGCGGAAGCGGCAGAGGCGGATATGCTCGTACTGCCGGGAGGTATGCCGGGAACCTTAAATCTGAAAGCACACAGCGGACTTACTGAGCTGCTGGTTGACTTTGACCGGAAGAAGAAGCATATTGCAGCTATCTGCGCAGCTCCGAGCATCTTAAGTGAGCTTGGGATTTTAAAAGGGCGGAAAGCGTGTGCATATCCCTCTTTTGAGGAGGGGCTGGACTGTGCAGAGGTAGTACAGGATCCGGCTGTGACGGACGGCCATGTGACGACAGGAAGAGGTATGGGTGCGGCTATTCCCTTTGCGCTGGAGCTGACGGCGCTTCTGGCTGGAGAGAAGAAAGCGGACGAGATCGGGAGATCCATTGTGTATAAGTAACCGTTCAGCTATTTAGTTCACTAACAGTTTCCACTAAATACGTCCGTAAGCGGGGGCGGAATGTTTTGAAAATCGTATTCTGATGAAGGGACAGGAGTTCCATGCTTCGTTCCGGAATCTGGGAAGGATCTAAGAATCCGAAGAGTTGTTTAAGGGCAAAGCGGTGCGCAGGGCAACTCGTTTCACTCAAACAATCCCTGCGCGCCGCTTAACAACACCTCTTCGTCTTCTAAGATCTTCCAGCAGATTCCTCCAAAGGCGCATGTCCCTCCTGCCCCTCC